>WTJB01000085.1 GCA_011526335.1 Candidatus Arcticimaribacter sp. | reverse complement strand
ACTTCGTTTTCGTCAACACCTAGTTTATCAACGATAATGGCTTTGACTCTTGATGAAATGTCTGACATAGTATTTGGTTTTATTTTGTTTGGGACAAAAATAAAAAACTTTAAAACAATACACTCTTTCCATTCTTTAAAATCCTTTTTTTATCAAAAAATTAAGAAATCAAACCCGCTCCCTCTAGGGCCTATTTAGTAGAGAATGCTTTACTTTGTAAGGTAATTATGAAGAAAAAAATTGTCATTTTGGCCTCCGGTGGGGGCACTAATGCAGAAAATATAGTTCAATATTTTCAATCTAGTCAAGAGATTGAGGTTGTTTCTGTACTGTCCAACAAGCGCAATGCCGGTGTTTTTGATCGGGTTGAATCTCTGGGAGTGCCAGCTATTTACTTTAATCGTTCGGCCTTGTCCTCGGGTTTTTTGACGGATTATTTAAAAAAAATACAACCGGATCTAATCGTTCTTGCGGGTTACCTAAAAAAGATTCCCGAAGAATTGATTTCGCTTTTTCCGGATAAAATCATCAATATTCATCCCGCCCTTCTGCCTAAATATGGAGGGAAAGGCATGTATGGGATGCATGTTCATCAGGCTGTAAAGGAGGCTGAGGAACACGAGAGTGGAATAACCATACACTATGTCAACGCACAATACGATGAGGGGGCAATTATTTTTCAAGCCAACACCCCCATTGACGTGACCGATACCGCAGAAGATATAGCGCAAAAAATCCATCTTTTGGAACAAGAACACTTCCCTAAGGTTATTGCTCAGCTGTTACATGAATAATGCTGCCGTAAATATTTACACAGACGGGTCTTCTCTAGGTAACCCTGGCCCTGGAGGCTATGGCATAATTATGGAATGGTCCGGTAAAAATTACTTCAAAGAGTTTTCTGCAGGCTACCGGCTTACCACCAACAATCGAATGGAACTCCTGGCCATCATTGTAGCTTTGGAGAAACTCAAAAAAAAGGGGACAACGGTATGTGTTATTTCAGATTCGAAGTACGTCATCGACGCCGTAGAGAAAAAATGGGTTTTTGGATGGCAAAAAAAAGGGTTTAAAGACAAAAAAAACCCCGATTTATGGAAGCGTTTTTTAGCCATTTACGCCCAGCATCAAGTACAATTTCAGTGGGTGAAAGGACACAACAATCATCCTCAAAACGAACGCTGCGATTCTTTGGCCGTAAAAGCGGCCAAGTCAGGAAATTTTGAAGTGGATATTTTTTTTGAAAAACTGAAGCAATCCACTTGAAAAGGAGGCAAAAGAAGTTTTATCTTTGCGTATGAAGAAATCCTTACTTGTGGTTGGTACCATGGCATACGATGCTATTGAAACCCCACACGCTAAAGTCGATAGAATCCTGGGTGGAGCAGCGACTTACATTGCCTTAGCAGCCAATAAATTTAATGTAGATTGTAGTTTAGTTTCTGTGGTTGGAGACGATTTTTTGACCCCTGATTTGGAGCGGTTGACATCCCAAGGCATCGACTTATCTGGGGTAGAAACAGTACAGGGAGGGAAAACCTTTTTTTGGTCCGGCAGGTATCATGACGATATGAATACCCGAACTACACTAGATACACAGTTAAATGTTTTGGAAAATTTTTCTCCAGTTGTCCCCGAAAACTATACGGACAGTAAGGTTGTGGTTATCGGAAACCTTCATCCGGCTGTTCAGCTTTCGGCCATTGAGCAATTGACAGCTGAAGACAATTTTATCCTCTTGGATTCCATGAATTTTTGGATGGAACATTTTAGAGAAGATTTAGATAAAGTAATTGCGAAAGTAGATTTGATTTCTATAAATGACGAAGAAGCGCGTATTTTAACGGGTGAACATTCTTTGGTCAAGGCGGCCAAGCAGATTCATGCTATGGGCCCTAAATACATTATCATCAAAAAAGGAGAACACGGTGCCCTCTTATTTGGGGAAGGAAAAACATTTAGCGTTCCAGCTTTCCCAATAGATCAGGTAGTCGATCCTACAGGCGCTGGCGATAGTTTTGCTGGGGGACTCGCAGGGCGTCTTACGCAAATCGAAAAAATTGACTTTGACAGTCTAAAAACGGCGCTCGTTTACGGGACTGTTTTTGCTTCTTTTACCGTAGAAAAATTTGGCGTAGAGGCCATACAAGCGGTAGATAAAAACACATTGAATGAACGAATGAGATCTTTTTATGAACTCACCCAGTTCAACTGGAATCCAAACAACGATATACTATGAGTGACGCCATAAAACACGAGTGCGGAATTGCCTTGATTCGTTTAAAAAAGCCACTGTCTTTTTATAAGGAGAAGTACGGTAGTGCGTTATATGGAATCAACAAGATGTATTTGATGATGGAAAAACAGCACAACCGTGGTCAAGACGGTGCGGGTTTTGCTTCTATCAAATTTGATATGCAGCCTGGACAACGCTATATCAGTCGTGTTCGTTCCTCTGAGCAGCAACCCATTCAAGACGTATTTAACCAAATCAATTCAAGAATACAGGACACCTTAAAACAAGACCCTCGACTTATTGAAAACCCAGAAGGCCTTAAAGAAGCTGTTCCGTATTTGGGAGAATTGATGTTAGGACACGTGCGTTATGGAACGTTTGGAAAAAACAGTATCGAAAGTGTACACCCCTTTCTTCGTCAAAACAATTGGATGCACAGAAACCTGATTGTTGCAGGGAATTTTAACATGACCAACGTAAATGAGTTGTTTGATAATCTTATAACCCTAGGGCAACACCCGAAAGAGAAAGCAGACACCATTACCGTCATGGAAAAAATAGGTCACTTTTTAGACGATGCGGTGGCCAAGATTTATAAAAAACTAAAAAAAGAAGGATACAATAAATATGAGGCTTCGCCCTTAATCGCCGAGCGTCTAAATATTGGAAAGATACTTCGTAAGGCAGCAAAGAACTGGGATGGAGGTTATGCAATGGCCGGTATGTTAGGGCATGGAGACGCTTTTGTTTTACGTGACCCCGCGGGAATACGTCCGGCGTTCTATTGCGAGAATGATGAAATTGTGGTTGTCGCTTCTGAACGTCCTGTAATACAGACGGTATTTAATGTTCCGCTAGAGACCATACAAGAGTTAGACCCCGGTGCTGCTATTGTAATCAAAAAATCTGGCGATGTAAGTATCGACCAAGTATTGACTCCATTACCCAAAAAGTCCTGCTCTTTTGAACGTATATACTTCTCCAGAGGAAGCGATGCTTCTATTTATCAAGAGCGAAAAAAACTGGGAGAAATATTGTTTCCTCAAGTGCTTCAGCGGATTAATGGAGATTTAAAAAATACCGTGTTTTCTTACATCCCCAACACTGCCGAAACTTCGTTTTACGGTTTGGTCAATGCTGCGCAAAAGCATTTAAAGCAAAAGATGTCTGATGCGCTCAATGATGCTACTTTGGACAAAGAAAAATTAGCCTCCCTACTTGACCTTAGTCCAAGGATAGAAAAGATTGCCATCAAAGATGCAAAGCTGAGGACATTCATCACCTCAGATAACAGTAGAGATGATCTAGTAGCGCATGTATATGACATCACTTACGGGGTGATAAAACACTCAGATACATTGGTTATTATAGACGATAGTATTGTACGTGGGACGACCTTAAAGCAAAGTATTCTAACCATGTTGGATCGTCTTTCGCCTAAAAAAATAATAGTTGTCTCTAGTGCACCACAGATTCGCTATCCTGATTGTTATGGGATAGATATGGCCAAACTAGAAGATTTTATCGCTTTCCAGGCTGCCCTATCGCTTCATTCCAAGAAAGGGCAATTGCAAGCTGTCTTGAAGAGCATTTATAAAAAGTGCAGTGAAAGTACAGAAGCCTATGGGGAAGAGGTTTCTAATCATGTAAAAGAACTCTATGCGCCTTTTAGTGATGAAGAAATCTCAAAAGAAATCGCTTTACTCTTGTCTAAGGATAGCGTAAAGGCGGAAGTAGAAATTATCTTTCAAACCGTTGATGGATTGCATCAATCTTGTCCAGAAAATCTAGGGGATTGGTATTTTACCGGAAATTATCCTACCGCAGGGGGTAACCGTGTGGTAAACAGGGCCTTCATGAACTTTTACGAAGGGAAATCAGAAAGAGCATATTGACACTTTATCCTTAAAATGTGCATTTAGTGTATTTTTTTAGTGTAGTTAAATTATTTTTTACACTTTTACATCACCAGAACATAAGTAGGTTAAGTTCATGGTAAGATTTGGGGCAAAAAAGGAGGAATTTATTCCTCCTTTTTTATTTTCACCCCATTTTAAAACACAAAAAAAGAGGGCATAGCCCTCTATTCTTTAATCTTATCGGTAAAATTATTTATGCATTGGCTGCATATAATTCACTCACCGCATCCCAATCAATTACATTAAAGAACGCATTAATATAATCTGGACGTCTGTTTTGATAATTCAGATAGTATGCGTGTTCCCATACATCTAGTCCCAAGATTGGGAAACCGTCACACCCTACGCCAGGCATTAACGGATTGTCTTGGTTAGGAGAAGAACATACTTCTACTTTTCCTCCTTTGTGCACGCATAACCATGCCCAACCCGAACCAAAGCGCGTAGCAGCGGCTTTGCTAAAGGCTGTTTTAAAATCTTCGAAAGAACCAAATGCTGCATCAATGGCTTCGGCCAAAGCACCACTAGGAGTACCTCCACCGTTAGGACTCATTGTGCTCCAAAATAGACTGTGGTTATAAAATCCGCCGCCATTATTTCTAACTGCACCATTGTCCATATCCAATTGGGTAAGGATCTCTGTTATACTCTGTCCCTCAAGGGCAGTGCCGGCAATGGCATTGTTCAGGTTAGTGGTATAGCCGTTGTGATGTTTACTGTGGTGGATTTCCATCGTTCTAGCGTCTATATGAGGCTCTAGTGCCGCATAATCATAATTCAATTCGGGTAATTCAAATGCCATAATAATTTTTTTTAAAGGTTTGTTTTACAAATCTAAAGATTAATTACATTTATTTGACAAACTATGCATACGAAAACGGCTCCTATATACCTAATAAATGCTTCCGCTGGTTCGGGAAAAACCTACACTTTAGTACAAGAGTATTTGTTTACCGTACTAGGCGACCCCGCTCCCCGAAAATTTCGATCGCTCCTGGCCCTGACCTTTACCAACAAAGCCGTATACGAAATGAAGTTTCGTATCCTAGAGTATCTCAATGCTTTTACCGCTGATGAATTAGGGAGTGCACAGTCAATGTTTATGGACTTGCAGGAACGTTTGGATCTTTCTGAGAAGGAATTAAAAATGAGGGCGAAAAGAGTATTGACGACCATTTTAAAAGATTATGGGGCTTTTGATATTATTACTTTGGATCGTTTTACCCATAGAATTATTCGGAGTTTTGCAAAAGACTTGGGTTTGTCTTTTGATTTTGAAGTACAGTTGGATGTAGAATCGATGCTTAATCAGGTTGTCGATAGGGTTTTATTGAAGGTTGGACAGGATGCAGCGCTTACTAAAAAATTGGAAGCCTATACCTATCAAAAAATGGATGCTGACCTCAGTTGGGACATTAAAAAAGAATTGATTAAAACAGCCCGTTTGCTGTTAGATGAAAATGACCGTGTACCCCTAGGCGTATTAAGAAAATTTACCTCCACCGATTTTGAAAGACAACAAAGCTTTTTAAACGCACAAAAGGAAACCCTTACAGGTGTGGTTGTGGCAAAAGCGCAAAATATTTTAGATCACTTTCAAAGCGAAGGTTTAGCGGAAGCGGATTTTTCCAAAAGCACGAAGCTTTTTGAGCGGTTTAGTTCGCTTGCCCAAGGACAATTTAAAGGCGTCATTACCGCTGCTTTTGTTAAAAATGTTACCCTGGGAGAAAAAATATACAACAAAACCCTTGCAGAGGCTAAAAAGCAATGTATTGATAATCTGCTTCCTCAGATTCAAGAAAGCTTTGCGTTTATTCAGGAAAAGCTCGCCCAATTGGATTTGATTGAAGCCATATTTAAATATTGGATTCCCCAAGGACTGATCCATGAGTTAAGTAAAGAATTAGAAGCCTTTCAAGAAGAAGAAAATCAACTGCTGTTAGGGACGTTTAATGCGATGATTTCAAAGGAGATTTTACAGCATCAAAACCTGCGTATATACGAACGCTTAGGCGAAACCTATCGTCACTTTTTTGTTGATGAATTTCAAGACACGTCCAGTTTGCAATGGGAAAACCTTGTTCCCCTATTAAAAAACCCTTTGGAGAGTATGGATGAGGCGGGTAATCATGGGACCCTTCTTGTGGTTGGTGATCCCAAACAATCCATTTACAGGTGGCGAGGCGGAAATGTACGGCAGTTTATTCGACTTTTTGCCGGTGAAAACCCTTTCCAAGTGCCCTACCGATTCCAAGAGCTTGATAAAAACTACCGCAGTTTAGACCAAATTGTTTTGTTTAATAATGCCTTGTATGCTCATCTGGGAAGTTTTACAACACATGATTTATCCAAAAACCTCTTCACTGCCGATGCCCAACAAAAAATCTGCAATAAACCGGGGGGGTATGTACAACTCAATTTACTGCCCCCTGACTTAAAAAAGGAAGACCTTACCCCCCTTTACGTAACACAAACCCTAAAGGCGATTCAAGAGGCGGTAGAAGATCAATATGCCTTGGGGGACATTGCCGTTTTGGTCCGCACCAACGATCAAGCCAAACAGATAACCCACATCTTGGCAGAAGAAAATATAGATTTTATCTCTTCGGATGCTCTGCAATACGGAGAATCTAAAGCGGTCAATTTTTTAATCAGCTTGTTGGTGTGTGCAATTTACCCCACGGCAAAAGAATACAAATATCAATTGCTTTGTTATTTGTTTCAGCACAAAACATCGGCTGCGCTAGACCAACACAGTTTTATCACTGAAAACCTATCACGCTCTTTTCCCGATATATTTTCTTCCCTGTCCATAGCATTTGACCTAAATACTTTTTTACACGATAGTATCTACGAGAGCTTTGAAAAGGCCTATTATGCCTTTGGCTTTGCGGAACAAAAAGATGCTTTTGTGGAAAGTTTTATCGAAGTGGTTTTTGAATTCAGTCAAACGGCAAAAAATGATGCTTTTTCCTTTTTTGACTACTGGTTAAATGGCTTGAGTAAGAAAAGTATTGGGCTGTCGGAAACCCTTGACAGCGTAAAAGTTATGACGGTTCACAAGTCAAAAGGCCTCGGTTTTCCAATAGTGATTTTCCCATTTGCAGAGCAGCCTTTTCAGCCCAAACAACGCCCCATGATGTGGTTAGATACCAAAGAACATTTTGGGAATAATTATCCTCAAGCTTGGATTCCTTTTTCGGAAAAAGTAAAATCTTTTGGCGAAAGTGGGGAGCATCTAGATCGTATACACAAAGCTGAAAATGAAATGGATGTTGCTAATCTGCTGTATGTTGCCACTACACGTGCTATGGATCGACTGTACATCATTTCCAAAGAAATATCAAAACCCGAGGCAAGTTTAGCAGGAGTTTTTAATGCTTTTGTTGAAAAGGATTCTTCCCTAGATGGCGTGTACGCTTGGGGGAAAAGAGAAGCAAAAAAGAAGCGCGAAATGACTTCTTCCCCCGCAGCGCTTGACTTAAAATCTAGTCGATATCCTTGGGAGGAACGTCTTTTAAAAATCAATAGGGACGACACTGTTTTTTCTGCCCAGACCTTCGGAATAAAAATGCACGACCTCTTGGCCCAAATCCATACAAAAGAGGACATACAGCCTGTATTGGAAAGTGCTGAGGAAAAGGGAATATTGGAGGTAGCTGAAGTAGAAAATTTCAGAAAAAACCTGTTTGCCATATTGACACATCCCGATTTGGAGGATTATTTTTCAAGTGAAAGCAAAGGATACAATGAACAAGAACTTTTATTCAAGAACAGTATATACCGTCCGGACCGTTATGTAGTTTTTCATGATTACTGTGTTGTAATCGATTATAAAACAGGGAGAAAGAATGAAAAACACAAAGAACAATTACAAGAGTATGCAAACGTGTTAAAGGAAATTTACCATCTCCCCGTTAAGCAATTTTTGGTTTACTTTAACCCAATAGAGATCGAGCTTGTATCCCTTTAGTTTAAAGGATTGTGGCTCGCAAAAACTTAACATTTTTTTTTGAAACCTCACCGAAAAACTGTAATTTCGGGCATAATTTAAATCGTAAAAATGAAAAATATTCTAAAGGTCACCTTCTTGGCCATAGCACTGTTCTCTTTTGGAACATCAATGGCTCAAGACGATAACAACCCATGGGTAGTTACTTTTGGGGTTAACGCTGTAGACACTTATCCTACAAGTTTTAACACATTTAATGAAGTGTACAAAACTCAGCACTGGAACGCTATTCCTTCTTTTGCTTCTCTAAGCGTGAGCAGATACGTAACGGAAGGCTTTTCTGTAGCAGGTCGTTTCAGTGTAAACCAACTTACCAAATACGGAGCACAGGAAAACATCGATAACCTTTCATTTGCTGCTATGGACTTGTTTTTACGCAAGTCGCTTGTTGGAAAAAGTCCAACATGGGAGCCTTATCTAGAAGCAGGTTTTGGATACGTTTCCATAGGTGATGAAGAGGCAATGTCTCTTAACGGAGGTATTGGAGTAGGGTACTGGTTCAATGACAACATTGGATTAACCTACCAGACAAACTATAAACATGCTGTATCTGATGACAATCTAAGACACTTCCAACATACGCTTGGCGTTGCTGTGAAGTTCGGTGGAATCGATACGGATGGTGACGGCGTTTATGATAAATTTGATGCTTGTCCAGAAGAAGCAGGTTTAGAAGAATTTGGCGGTTGTCCTGATACTGACGGAGACGGCATTATCGATGGAGAAGATGCCTGTCCAAACCGTGCAGGTTCTGTTGAAATGAATGGATGTCCTGACACAGATGGAGACGGATTATCTGACATTGAAGATGCTTGTCCAAATGAGCCAGGTACTGCTGCTATGGGTGGATGTCCTGATACTGACGGTGATGGCCTTAACGATAAAGATGATGCCTGTCCTGAAGAAGCCGGTGATGCAGCAAACAACGGTTGCCCTTGGCCTGATGCAGACGGTGACGGTGTACCAGACAAAGACGATGCTTGTCCAGAGCTTGCTGGTGTAGCTTCTAACAACGGTTGCCCAGAGCTTCCACAAGACGTAATCTCTACTTTGAATACAGAAGGATCTATGATTCGTTTCAGAGCAGAAAGTGCGGTAATTGTTGGAGAAGATTCACAAGCAGTTATCCAAAAAATTAAAGGGATATTAGACAGTTACCCAACAGCTAAGTTTGTGGTTGAAGGTCACGCTTCTAGCGATGGAAGTAAAGGCTATAACCAAAAGCTTTCTCAAGATAGAGCAAATGCTGTCCAAGAAGCCCTTGTCGCTGCGGGTGCAGATGCTGCACGAATTTCTACTGCTGCATATGGTGAAGATCGTCCTATAGGAGATAATAACACCGTTGCTGGAAGAAAATCTAACCGTCGTGTACAGTTCTCTGTAGGAGAATAATTACATCACACAATATATAAAGGGAGACCCTTGGGTCTCCCTTTTTTTTTCTCCCTATCCCATTCTATCTTTTACTAAATTGCAGGGAAAACCCCGGTGACGTGAAGTCTTTTTTAGAAGAAACTTTAGACAGTATTTTACACGACAAGGAAAGCTTAGAAGGCAGTGTCTTGGTCTTGCCTAGTAAGCGTGCAGGGCTATTCTTTAAAAAGATCTATGCTGAAAAATGTAATACGGCATCTTTACTCCCGAAAATCTATAGTATTGAAAGCTTTATCGAAGAACTTTCGGGTTTAAAGATAGCGACACCTTTAGTGCAATTGTTTCATTTTTATGAAGCTTACAAAAGTGTTATCCCCGAATCTGAAAGAGAAGGTTTCTCCAGTGTTTTGCGGTGGGCCCCTTTACTCTTAAAAGATTTAAGCGATATAGATTCGCATTTGGTTTCCCCAGAAACTATTTTTTCAGCATTAGAGAATTTCTATGCCCTAGAATCTTTCAACACCCCAAAAAAGTCGACTTCTTTTTGGCCTTACGCATTTGACTTGTACAAGACTTTTCAAGCCCTGATGGAAGATAAGCAGTTGGGCACAGCAGGACAATGTTATCGTATGGCCGTTGACAACATACATTTGTATATTGACGCCATTAACACTCCACACTATCTGATTGGTTTTAATGCCTTGAATAAGGCCGAGGAGTGGATTTTTCAAGAATTTTTATCCTCTCAAAAAGGAGAAATATTTTGGGATCTTGACTCTTTTTTTTACCAGAATGAAGAATATGCTGTTGACCATTTTATACGAAGATTCCAATCGCAATGGCCGCATTACAGAAAACATCCCCTTAGCTTTGAGAATACCAACTTTGCGTCCCATAAAAAGATTCATTTGTATGGTATTCCGCAGCGTACAGCTCAAGTGAAATATGCCGGCGCATTGTTGGATACTTTGGCCGAAGCAGATTCCCTCTCAAAAACTGCCGTAGTGCTTGGGGATGAATCTTTATTAAACCCTCTTTTATCTGCTTTACCCTCAGATTTAACCCATTGGAATGTAACCATGGGCTATGGTCTGGAACAATCTCAAGTGGCCACCTTTATTACTGCACTTTTTCAAATGCACTTGCAGCGGGAAGGGGATATGCTTATTATAAAATCGGTTCAAAAGCTAATTTCGCATGAACTTATTCGCGTACATCTGCCGTCAAAAGATTATCAGAAAATTGCAGCGGCATTAGATACGAGTTTGCAGTTTCGGATAAAAAGTACAGCCTTAGATCTCCCCAAAGAAATAAAACCCTTGTTTCTTTCCTTTGATTGTCTTTCCGAATTCTTAACGAGAGGAAAAACCTTCTTCAATGCGTGTACAGCAGCGATTGATCAAAAAGGAATTCCTTCGGCAAGTTTACACGCGCTACTAAGGCTTTGGAACGAGATGAGTGTCTGGGTAAACAAAACAGATGACATTCAAGACCTAGCGGTTTTGTATCATTTATATAAAGAGTTGGTAAAAAAGGCCAGTCTAGATTTTAAAGGAGACCCCATTCAAGGGGTACAGATTATGGGGATGTTAGAAACCCGTGTTTTAGATTTTGAAAATGTCATCATTACACAAGTAAACGAGGGGGTACTGCCTATGGGTAAAAAGGAAAATAGTTTTATTCCTTTTTCCATAAAAAAAGCGCACGATCTCCCAACCTTTTTGGAAAAAGACGCCATATATACCTATCATTTTTATCGTTTATTACAACGCGCAAAAAATATACACCTCTTTTACAGCACCGCGAGTGAAGGGATACAAGCAGGGGAAAAAAGTCGTTTTTTGTATCAATTAACCTTAAATTCCTTACCCCAGCACGAACTGACTGAGCATCAGCTAAGCC
>WTJB01000098.1 GCA_011526335.1 Candidatus Arcticimaribacter sp. | reverse complement strand
TTCAGGTCCTTTTTTTTCCGTGGTCAATATTGCAGCCCCAGCACCATCACCAAAGATGACAGACACTCCTCTTCCACGGGTGGTAAAGTCCAAACCTCCGGAGTGATTTTCTGCCCCTACCACAAGTATGTTTTTATACATCCCTGTTTTAATAAACTGATCTGCTGTACTTAGCGCATATACAAAACCGGAACATTGCATACGTATATCCATAGCCGGACAAGCAGGAATTCCCAACATGTCTTGCAATAATACCCCGGAACCTGGGAAGTAATAATCAGGACTCAAAGTGGCAAACAAGATCATGTCCAATTCTTCTGCTTTTATCCCCGCGCGCTCTAGCGCAATTTTAGACGCAGCCAAGCCCATTGTAGAAGTAGATTCTCCAGAACCTTTTACGATATGTCTTCGCTCTTTTATCCCCGTTCTTTCTGTAATCCATTCATCTGAAGTCTCCATCAATTTTGAAAGATCATCATTGGTGACAACATTATCTGGTAAATGTTTTCCTAAGCCGACAATTTTGGAGTTGTACATAATATAGCGTGCGTTAAAATTTTAAGATAGATGCTAATGTAAGCAATATATTTAAACTAAAGATTTGTATGCGTTAACCTTTACTTCTGCTTTTAGGTCGTGAAGCAAATTATAAAGCCCAAAAAAGGTTCTATTGATATAAAGAAAATGTCGTGAACCCCGGTTTCCATTAAGTTTTCGGATGTATTCATCATTGGCAAGGCGATCGCTCATTTGCGCTATTTTGGACCAGAAATTAGCATCAGAAAAATCGAATGTTTCTTCGTGGAAGGGTTGGGTAAACACACTTAGCATATCGTGAAACAAAGCCGTAATGTATTTTGTGGCTTCCGGGCCATCATCTGGACGAAGTATTTCTAGCTCTTTAATTTTTTCTTGAAAAAAGTCAAGATCTTCGATGGCTTCTTTTTGGGCCAATTCGAAATAAGGAATGTAAAAATCTTCAGGCACTTCTTTGATACAACCAAAATCGATAGCAGCCAACTCTCCTTCTTCGGTAACCAAAAAATTTCCGGGATGTGGATCTGCATGAACAGAGCGCAAGACATGCATTTGGAACATATAAAAATCCCAAAGGGTTTGCCCCAGTCGATTGTTAAGTTCCTGATCATGGTTGTCTTGTGCATACTCTGACAAATGCTTTCCTTGAATCCAATCCATCGTCAAAATTTTCTCGCAAGAGTATTCTGGATAGTAGTTTGGAAACACCAAATGCGGAATATGACTACAGGAAGAACGAACCGCTAGACTTTGTTCCAACTCTAGATTATAGTCGGTTTCTTCTAGAAGTTTATCTTCAATTTCCTTAAAGTATTTATCGGTATCCTTTCCTTTGAGATTAAAAAGACGAAGGGCTACGGGCTTTACCAAACTTAAGTCCGAAGAAATACTATTGGCCACACCGGGATACTGGATTTTTACGGCCAATTTTTTTCCATCTTTTTCGGCTTTGTGTACTTGTCCAATACTTGCTGCATTGATGGATTCCGGTGTAAAGGCATCAAAAAGCTCTTCAGGATATTTTTTAAAATAATTTTTAAACGTTTTTCGCACCAAAGGACCTGACAAAGGAGGCACAGAAAATTGGGCTAAGCTGAACCGTTCTACATAGGCCCCAGGAAGCATATTCTTTTCCATGCTCAGCATTTGAGCAACCTTTAGGGCACTTCCTTTCAGCGTTTTAAGCCCGTCGTAAATATCTTTGGCATTTTCCTGATCGAGTTTATCTTTGGCGTTTTCGGGATCGATAATTTTATCGCCTATATATTTGATGTAGTTCCCCCCAAGTTTTACGCCTGTGGTAACTAGTTTTCCTGCACGCTCTAACTTACCCGTAGGGATGTGATCTAAGGTTTTCAATTAATTGGCCGTCATTTTTTCTTTCCACAAAAACTTTCCAAGATCCAATAAGGTCTCAAGACGAGTATTGTCAAAAACCTCAAAGGCTACTTTCACTGATTTTTCGATCAAAGCATCTGTTTTTTCAAAGCTTGGCGAATTGTCTTCTAACCAAAACTTAAGCAAAAACAGCAATTGTCCCCATGCAGCTTCGCTAAAAAGGCCTACGGGATGCTGGGTTACTTTAAGGTCTTTTTCATCATTTCCTTCCTCGATCAATTCTTTTGCAAAACCTTTAAAGTGCTTACGCAATGATTTCAGTTGCGCTAATTTTTCCATTTTGCTGTTCCCTTGCTCTAGGCTAAATAAGATATAACTTCGATTCAATAAGAGCACCTCGAAAAAGGTAAAATAGAAAGTCAACAATTTATCTTGACGGGAAAAGCTTGCATAGTTTTCGTTCTTCTCCAATAACTGCATCGTATTGGTAAAAAAGGCCTCCCAAACAGATAGTTTTATGCTATCTAGCGATGCGTATGACTGATAAAAATCTTCTTCTGTAATCTTGTTTTCCTTACAAAAACGATAGACCGACTTAGGGAAATGATCGTTTTCTAAAACCGATTCCATATAAAGGGCTAAAAGATCGTTTTTATTCATTTTTTTCTTCGTTGCCATAACATTCTAGGTTTGCCACAAAGATAATAAATGTTGAAGTTTTTTTTAGTTTTTATTAAACAAAAAAATAGAAATGTCAATTTGTCAGAAAATACAATTTGGTGTACTCTTTGCTATTGATTTCAAAAATTTAAAATACCATGTCAACAGGCAAAATCAATGTATCTGTGGAAAACATTTTTCCACTCATCAAGAAATTTCTTTACAGCGATCACGAGATATTTTTACGTGAATTGATCTCCAATGCAACCGATGCTACCTTAAAGTTAAAACACCTCAGCAACATAGGAGAAGCCAAAGGGGATTTTGGGGAGCCAAAAATTGAAGTCAAGATCGATGCCGAAAACAAAACCTTGAGCATCATTGACCAAGGTATAGGAATGACCCAAGAAGAGGTAGAAAAATACTTCAACCAAGTGGCCTTTTCTGGAGCATAGGAATTTTTGGAGAAATACAAAGACTCAGCTGCGGACAGTGGAATTATAGGACAC
>WTJB01000286.1 GCA_011526335.1 Candidatus Arcticimaribacter sp. | reverse complement strand
CTATAAAGCATTCCCTAAAGGCACCCTCCATATTATAGGGGTAGAATCTGAATTAACCCCCGAAAATAGCCATTTGGTGATGAAGTTTGACGGACACTATTTTATCGGGGCAAACAACGGAATTTTATCTTTAGTGATTGAAAATCAACAATGGGAAAAAGTTGTAGAAATCAATATCCACCAGACGGTAATAAGCTCTTTTCCCGTTTTGGATGTGTTTGTTAAAGTTGCTGGACACCTATCGCGTAATGGCGCTTTAGAAGTGATCGGAAAGCCCATTGCTGCTATTAAAGAGCTGATTGATGTCAAGCCCGTAATCAATGAATTAGGCAATAAATTGATTGGAAGTGTCATCTATATCGATAACTTTGGGAATGTGGTTACCAACATTAAAAAATCGCTTTTTTTAGAAGTACAGAAAGCGCGTCCTTTTGAGATATTGACAAAAAATATAAAGTTTGAAAAAATCCATGACGCGTATTCCGAAGCCATTAATTACAACATTCCAAAGGAAAATCGAGATGAAGACGGAAAAAAAATTGCCCTTTGGAATGCAGCACAGCATTTAGAACTAGCTATATATAAAAGTAACCCCATGACCGTAGGAAGTGCACACTCCCTATACGGACTCCATTTTAGGGATACGGTAACCATTAAATTTGATTAAGTATGTGGAGTATTTGGAAAAATGAGCTGTATTCGTTTTTTGCTAGCCCGCTAGGCAATGCACTCATTGGAACTTTCTTTGTGTTAAACGGTTTATTCCTTTGGTTTTTTGATACTTCATTTAATTTAATCAATGCGGGTTTTGGAGATGTAAGTTTGTTTTTTGAACTCAATCCTTGGCTGCTGCTTCTTTTTATTCCAGCTCTAGGCATGAACGTTTTTTCAGAAGAAATACGTACGGGTACCCTAGAACTCCTTTACACCAAACCCCTGGCCTTATCTTCCATTGTTTTAGGAAAGTTTTTTGCCTTACTCAGCTTGTTGACCTTAAGCTTGTTGGTGGGAGTGTTTTATCTAATGCTTCTGGAGACGGCATTATATCAAGATCATCAACTGGATTGGGGCGTGTTTTTCGGGGCTTGGATTGGGTTGTGGTTGTTAGCGGCTACTTATATCGCCATTACGTTATTTTGTTCTACTTTGATTCGAAATCAAATTGCAGCCTATCTATCGGGCTTGTTTTTATGTCTGATTCATTTTTATGGATGGAATCAAATCGCATTATTCACCTTTGATTATGATCTATATTATGGCATACAAGCCATTGGACTTCAATACCATTATCAGGAACTGAGTAAGGGCGTTATTCGAGCAGAAGATATCAGCTATTTTATTGGACAAAATGTTTTGTTCCTCTTTGCTGCCCAGTTAAATCTAAAACGTTTAAAAGGATGAAAGGAAAAGCCTATTTTTTCAATCTAATAATGCTTGTCTTTGCCTTAGTTGTCGTGCAGTGGGGCCTGTCTAGTTTTGCTTTTAGAATTGACTTAACAGCTGATCAACGCTTTACTCTGAGTCCACAAACCAAAGCCACGCTCGAAAAAGTTAAAAGTCCGATTGAGGTGGATGTACTCCTAGGCGGCGACCTGCCCCCTACCTATAGAAGACTACGTACAGAGATGGAACAGCTCTCACGTAGTATTCATGCAGAAAATGATTTTATACACTTCAATATTGTAGATCCGTTTGCAGAGGAGGAAGATCCTTCTGCCCTCGTAGAACAGCTCTACGCTATGGGGCTAACCCCTGAAATAGAAGTCGATGAAAATGATCCTGCACGATCGCAAAGCTTGTTTGTTCCGTGGATGATCCTCAACCAAAACAAGCAAAGTGTTAAGGTTTCACTGCTAAAAAAGAACTTAGGAGATTTACCCGAAGAAAGAGTGCAACAATCCATTCAAAACCTTGAATACAGTTTTATGGAAGGCCTTTTTCAATTGCAACAAGATAAAGACAAAAGCATTGCCGTTATGGGATCGCATGACGGAAGTTCAGATATAGAAATTTCTAATTTTCTTCAAGGCCTTCTCCCCTTTTACCGTTTGGCTAAATTTGATTTAAAAGCATTTCCCGATGCTCCTGAAAAAACCCTAGAAAACCTCCAACGCTTTGATCTTGTCTTTTGGTCCAATCCTAAAGAAGAATTAACAGAAGAAGAAAAATTTATTTTTGACCAGTATACCGTCAATGGGGGGAATAGTTTACTGCTCTTTGACGCGGTAACCTTATCGAAAGACAGCTTGTTTAATTTTGGCGGGAAAGCTGTGGCATACCCTGCAAAAGACCTCTTTGCTGAGTTTCTTTTTCCAGCAGGTTTACGGGTGAGTACAGATTTACTAACCGACCTCTATGCTGCCCCCATTGTATTAGCACAAGGCGACCGTCAGGACACACAATACCGCCCCTTTCCTTGGAGTTATTATCCATTGCCTGAGGCCGAAAACGGATTGATTGGTGCCGGAACAGGGCCCCTACAATTTCGTTTTGCTTCCACCATTGACACCCTGTATAGAAAGGGGTTAACCAAAACCGTATTGGTACAATCATCAAACAGATCGAAAGTAAAGAAAACGCCGCGTTTGGTGAGTTTAGAAGAAGCTACTACTCCTGTAAAGCCCTCCACCTTTAGTGAGGGACCCTTTGTGCTCGGTGTTATGGTTGAAGGAGAATTTCAGTCCCGATACAAGAATAGAATCTCCCCCATAAAGGGTATTGAGAAACAAAAGCAAGGAAAGGCAAAAATGATCGTAATCAGCGACGGAAATTTTGCGGAAAGTCAACTCGATAAAGGGCAACCCTTGGAATTGGGCTATGACAAATGGACAAACAATTTTTACAGCAATAAAAGCTTTCTTACCCAATGCGTTCATTATCTGATGGGAAATGATGATCTCTTGGCCTTAAAGCAAAAAGAAATACGTTTGGCCTTTTTAGACCCTCAACGCCTTATTGAAAAGGCAAACACCATACGGTACAGTGCTGTATGTATTCCGCTTGTCCTCCTTATTGGCCTAGCGGGAGCATTTCACAGGTACCGAAAAAAATATTTTTGAAAATCTTGATTATCGATTTCCATCCTCTG
>WTJB01000302.1 GCA_011526335.1 Candidatus Arcticimaribacter sp. | reverse complement strand
GAGGAACTTTGGCAACACCTATCCCCGCGTTCTGCCCAAGAAGCACTGATTGTTTCGTCTTGGCCAGAAGCACGATCCTATGATGCCATAGCTTTAGAAAATTTCGAACGCGCAACCAAGATCGTATCAGGCGTTCGCAATTTTAGAAAGGAACGCCAACTATCGCCAAAGGAAGTACTGCCGCTTTATTTGGTTGCCCAACCGGATCATGTTAACTATCAAGGATTGATTGAAAAAATGGCTGGAATCAGTCAAATGAATTGGGTTGAGGAATCACCCAACCAAAGCGGGGCGAGTTTTCGTGTGGGGGCGTTGGAATGTTTTATACCCTTAGAAGGCGCTATAGACACGAAAGCGGAAAAAGCAAAAATCGAGGAAGAATTGAAGTACGCAAAAGGCTTTTTGCAATCGGTGCGAAAAAAGTTGGAAAACGAACGCTTTGTCAGCAACGCTCCTGAAAAGGTCATTGCGATGGAACGCAAAAAAGAAGCCGATGCCTTGGAAAAGATCAGCCTCTTGGAAAAAAGCTTGGCAGCGCTGTAGTCTTATTTACTTGTAATGACGGTTTCGCCTCCGCGGACTACTTGGTTTAGGGCCACTTCTACAGGTGTGCCTGCAGGAAGAAAGATGTCCACGCGAGATCCAAATTTGATGAACCCGGCGTCGGTGCCTTGCACAACCGAATCCCCCACTTGGGCATAATTGACGATTCTTCGCGCAACCGCACCTGCGATTTGACGATACAACACCTCACCAAAAATATCATTTTCCACTACGATGGTAGTGCGTTCGTTCAGTTCAGAAGATTTGGGGTGCCAAGCAACCAGATACTTCCCGGGGTGGTATTTGCTGAAGTTGATTTTTCCACTCATGGGATAACGCGTCACATGCACATTGATCGGTGACATAAATACGGATACTTGTAAGCGTTGATCTTTAAAATATTCTTTTTCGTAAACCTCTTCGATGATGACGATTTTGCCATCGACTGGGGAAAGAACATGGTTGGCGTTCAATACGGTGTTTCGGCTTGGATTTCTAAAAAATTGCAAAACTAAAATCAACACGACCAGTGCTCCCAACTGCAATGCAATACGGATGGGTTTATACCCCACAAAATATTCGGCCAATAGGGCAGAAGCCGCACAGAGGATAAAAGTGGTGATGATGATGAAAAAACCTTCTTTATGAAACATGATTATAAAAGTTTAAGCAATAAATAAAAAAACGGTGCGGTAAAGATAATACTATCCATCCGGTCATAAAACCCACCATGACCGGGTAACCAATGCCCACTGTCTTTAACGTTGGCCCTTCGTTTAAAGTATGATTGTATAAAGTCGCCAAGGGTAGCGAAGAAAGGAATGCCTAGACCTATTCCCCACCAAATTGAGCCAAAGGCCCCGTAGAAATATTCAATGGCAAAGACCAATCCAAAAGTAAACACTGCGCCACCCCAATAGCCTTCGTACGATTTTTTGGGGCTAATGGCAGGAAATATTTTGGTTTTTCCAAAACGCGATCCCACCAAATAGGCAAAAGTATTGTTGGTCCAGATGGCCAGATATAACCAAAAAATATACAAGGGTAATCCTTCCCATGTGATGGAGTGAATCAAGGCAATAAACACACTTGAGCCCGTGAGATAAAAGAAAGCCAATAGTGATTTTTCGGCGGTATTCAATGATACTTGTGTCTTTTGAAAGCAGCGTATGGATACCCACAAATTGGTGAGAATGACAGCCCCTAGGAATAAGCCCACCCATCGACTCGGGAGTGAGAAATAAACGGGCACTATAAAAATAGTCAGGTGTAGAAGGAAAAAAGGAAGAAACGGCAGTCGAAGCAGGCGTAGAAATTCCCATAAGGCAAGGAAAGAAAACAACCCAATTAATGCTGTAAACACCAGTGGATCATAAAAAATAGCGGAAACCAAGAACAGAACATATACCGTACCTGATAGCGCGCGGGTCACAATTTCTTTCATGCGTGGACTTCCTGTACGAGCAAAT
This sequence comes from Candidatus Arcticimaribacter sp., assembly GCA_011526335.1. Classification (GTDB taxonomy): domain Bacteria; phylum Bacteroidota; class Bacteroidia; order Flavobacteriales; family Flavobacteriaceae; genus Arcticimaribacter. The sequence goes on along the minus strand of WTJB01000302.1, from coordinate 1,077 downwards.
ATAGGTTTTTTGGTTGTCCACCGTAGGAAAGAAAATCCTTTTCTTTTGTGGGGTCATGCGGACTCAGCGTGGTGATATTGGTGGGGAGGTTGTGTTTGTACTTTTGATTGATGGCGGTCATGGCTTCACTCACGTCGTTTTTAAAATCACTTGTCTTGGCGATAATGATGAGATGATCGGGGAGTTCCGTGAGTTTTTTGTCTTCAATTTGCCGATTGCAAATCAGGATGGTGCCTTTGTTGGCGATTAAATATTCGCAATGAATGACCTGTGCGCGTATATCATCACTGGGCTCAGAAAGGGCAAAGAAAGAAGACAATACGGGGTTTTTGCTCAAGACATTGTTTCTCGACCAACCATTTTCTTCTAAGATCGCGTTGAAGTAGACAGCCGTTGACTCCGCATTTTCACTATAAATGAATTTCCCCCCTCTTTCTACAAATTTATGGGCAAACTCAATCTCTGTGGGTGCTTTTTTTTGCGGCAAATACGCACTTTTTTCCCCCTCTTTTTTCGGTTTCTTTTTGCCTAAAAATTGGTCGAATAGCCCCAAGGATCAATTAGTTTTTGCTATCGCTTGTTGTTTATAGATTATTTTCTGGCGTTGATTCAACCGATGGCACCGATTGATTTTCCTCGCTCGCTTGTGCTTCGACGGTTGTTTCAGCTTCGGTTTCTTCCGACTCTTCTTTTTTGAAAGGGCGTTCCCCAAGAATGTTGACAAGATCGTCCTTAAAGATAACTTCTTTTTCCAACAAGCGATCGGCTAGTGCTGTGAGTTTATCTTTATTTTCTTCAACCAGTTGAAGTGCACGTTCGTACTGATTTTCTACAATTTTAGAGATTTCTTGATCAATGGTTCGAGCTGTTTCTTCGGAATAAGGCTTAGAAAATCCATAGTCAGATTGTCCCGTAGAGTCGTAGTAGGTGATGTTTCCAATCTCGTCGTTTAGTCCATAAACGGTTACCATAGCGCGTGCTTGTCGGGTCACTTTTTCCAAGTCGCTCAACGCACCAGTAGATATTTTATCGAAAACCACTTTTTCAGCTGCTCTCCCTCCAAGGGTAGCACACATT
>WTJB01000041.1 GCA_011526335.1 Candidatus Arcticimaribacter sp. | reverse complement strand
GATACCGAAAGGATTGCCGAGTTAAACCACAAAAAAGCAGAAAAATTGGGCATCTCTCCTTCAGCGGTAAGAAAGACGATGGAAGATAGTGTTCCGATGAAACGCATTGGGGACCCCAAAGAATACGGTGCCTTGGTAGCATTTTTGGCTTCTCCCCAAGCCAGTTATATCACGGGTACCACAATCCCTATAGACGGAGGTTTGCTAAAATCTGTATAAGATGAAGAAAAAAAGAAAACTCTTGCTTACTGGAGCATCGGGCATGATTGGGAGTTTAGTTTTAACCCAAGCCTTAAACGACAATTCCATTGGAGAAATTGTTTCTTTGGTGAGAAAACCCAGTGGTATAAAACACGCCAAGCTACAGGAAATTGAAGTCAAGGATTTTATGGACTACCTCCCCTATGCCGATTCCTTTCGAGGCATCGACCATGTCATTTATTGTTTGGGTGTCTATACTGGGGCGGTTCCGCGGGAAGCTTTCCGCAAAATAACGGTGGACTACCCCGTGCGTTTAGCGCAAGCGATTTATACCGCATCTCCGCAAGCCAATTTTGCTTTGCTCAGTGGACAAGGAGCTGACCGTAGCGAGAAGAGTAAACTCATGTTCGCCAAAGACAAAGGAGCTGCAGAAAATCAATTGGAAAGAATCGGTTTTTCGGCCTTTTATAGTTTTCGCCCAGGCTATATTTACCCCGTTAAAAAACGAAAAGAGCCCAATTTTTCTTACCGCCTTTTTCGTAAACTCTACCCATGGCTAAAAAACCTGAGCGATAATCTCGGTTTAAGTTCCGAAGAATTGGCACGCGCTATGTATCGGGTAACCCTAGAAAAATCAGCAGGAAGAATATTGGAAAACCAAGAGATAAAAAGTTTAGGGCAATAAATCTCTCCTGTATTTACACGAAAACCTTAGCCATGCGCTAAGCTGAAGCATGGGGAAGCTAGCAAGAGACTATCGCTGTTTTAACAATTTGAGCAAGACACCATTGGTCCAACCAAAACCGTCTTGTACTGCATACTCCCCTCCACCCGTTGGATGATCGATATTGACTACATTATACTTTTCGAGCAAACGTCCAGTGCGTTGGTAAACTCGTGTGTTGAGCTGTGTCCACCGTTGTGCAATCGTATTGGCTAAGTCGTGATATCCGTAACGTTCAAGACCACGAATACCAATCCACTGCAAGGGTGCCCAGCCATTGGGAGCGTCCCATTGTTGACCTGTTGTTTCTAGGGTAGTGACCAATCCGCCGGCTTTTAAAAAAGACATTTCTACCTTTTGGGCAACAGCTTGTGCCTGCGCCGGTGTTGCAATCCCAAAAAACAAAGGAAATAGGCCCCCCAAGTGTAAAGAGGCCGTAGGACGCATCGTACTGTGTTCTAGATCGTGAAAAAAAGCGGTTTGGGGATTCCAAAACTGCTGAACAATAAGCTGCTTTCTTTGGTTTGCTTTGCTAGAATAGTATGAAGATTGTTCATTGGAATGATTGATTTTATGGGCCTTTGCTAGGGTAAACTCTAGATGATACAAAAGGCAATTGAGGTCTACAGGGAGCAATTCTAAGGTGCGGATGCTCGCTAGATCGTTTGGGTCTTTAAACCAACGGGAGCTAAAATCCCATCCCGACTCGCAGGCAGCACGGATGTTGGCAAATAATTCTTCCGCAGGGCGAGTGGTTTTTTGAGCATCGTCTAAATCGGTTTGGTACATCTCGGCTCGTGGACTTGTTTTTTTATCGTAATACCTATTGAGGGCTCCTAAAGGAGTCGTTACCCGATGACCATATACGGCTGCATCAGGTGCTTTTCCGTCTTCCATCCAAAAACGATATTCTTTTTCTAAAGCCGTAAGGTATTGAGCATAGATTTCTTCTCCTTTTTCTTCCGCCAAAATATCCAACATCAAAGCGTAAAAAGGGGGTTGAGAACGACTGATAAAATAGCTGCGATTTCCGTTGGGGATAAAACCTAAGGTATTGATCAGGTGGGTAAAATTGTCTACCATATGCTGAATCAGTTCCACCTGTTTACTTTCTTGAAGCCCCAACTGGGTAAAATAACTGTCCCAATAGTAAATTTCATTAAACCGCCCCCCCGGAACAATATAGGGGTGAGGCAAAGGAATGAGCGAACTCCCCGGTAGATCTTGGTCTCTTTCGCAGGTCAAAACCGGCCATAAGCGAGCAATGTGTTCTTCAACGCTTTTCGATAGATCGCTTTTAAACGTCGTGGAGCGAGAGGGGTTGGGACGAAAGTAGGTTTCAAAAAAAGCTTTTAAATCAAATGCAGGCTTGTCTTTCTGTTCTGCATAAGCTGCATTGATTTCTTCAGGAGACGCCAAGGGTAAAGCGTCGGAAAGCATCTTTCCATCAGACCATAACCGGCTCGCATGAAGGGCCAGAAAAAGCGATCCATACTGTTCTTCTGGGGAGATCAAGTTTTTCATTGAATCTGCTGTTTTTGCGTCAATTTATGAAGAAGAATCAAGGCCAAAAACAAGCCCCCGATAGGGATAAGGGTATAATAAAAGCCTTCTGCAGGACCCAGTCCAGCAAATAAATAACCCATGGCTCTAGAACCCAAAGTGCCTCCAAGTGCAGAGAAAACGATTATCAAGCCCGTCATAGGGCTGTGCAAGCTTTTGGGCAATGCACTAAGCACGGCTGAATTTAATAATGGATAGATGGGGGCGATAAAGAGACCTACCAGAGGAAAAGCGTAGCCCAATAAAGGAACCTGTGAAAGTTGAATAATTGGATTGGAAACTTCGCCCATAGCAACGGTCTGAGGAAGAACAAAAAGAACCATCAGTACAGTGGCTAGGATGCATCCTGCAACGATATAAAACCAAGAAAAAAAGGTCGATAAATACCCGGCTAACAAACGCCCTACACCCAATGATATGGCAAAAATACTCGCCATCATGATGGCGACATTTTCTGGGAGGGCAAGTACTTCTTTATTAAAGGTGGGCAACCAGGTCATGATTCCTTGTTCTACCATCACAAACAAAAAGGCGGAAAGCACAAAGACCAGCACCATAAATTTGGTGATGAGTTGTAGCATTTGAAGAAAATCTTCTTTAA
>WTJB01000215.1 GCA_011526335.1 Candidatus Arcticimaribacter sp. | reverse complement strand
GAATCTTGAATGCGCAGCCTGTCGATGACCAATTCGATATCATGGGTTTTATACCGATCTACTTTCATTCCGGAGCTAATCTCTACGATTACTCCGTCTACCCGAACGCGAACAAAGCCTTGGCGGCCAAGGTTTTCAAAGAGTTCTCTATAATGTCCTTTTCTTGATTTAAGTATTGGCGCTAAGAGAATGACATCTTTTTCAAGATAATCCTTACATATCAGTTCAAGGATTTGATCGTCCGTATAACTGATCATTTTTTCTTGTGTCTGATGGCTGTACGCGGTACCTATTCTGGCATACATGAGTCGGAAAAAATCATACAATTCCGTAATGGTACCCACGGTAGACCGGGGGCTTTTAGAGGTTGTTTTTTGTTCAATGGCAATTACGGGGGAAAGCCCATCGATTTTATCCACCTCGGGGCGTTCCATATTTCCTAAAAATTTACGCACATAGGCAGAAAAGGTTTCCATATAGCGGCGTTGCCCTTCTGCATATAAGGTATCAAAAGCCAAGGATGATTTGCCACTCCCAGAAAGTCCCGTGATGACTACTAACTTGTCTCGGGGGATTTTTACATCAATATTTTTCAGGTTGTGCGCGCGAGCGCCCTGTATGTCAATTACATTTTTTTCTTCTATCATCTACAATGTCTTGCCTGTTAAAATGTTGCAGCAGCATCATCCCCTCTAGGGTCAGCTCCTGTTGTTATGCCTTTTTCGGGGTGAATGTGTATTGCGTCAACTTTACCTAAAATGCGACTGTATTTTTCTTCAATGGTGTGTCCCATTTGTTTTAGCGAATCGAGTAAAGATTGGGAGAATTTATTTGGCTCAAACACCACCCGATCTGGCAACCACTGATGATGAAAACGAGGGGCATTTACGGCTTCTTGCATGGTCATACCATGTTCATAAACGTTTAATATAGTCTGAAAAACGGAGGTTATAATGGTAGAGCCTCCAGGGGTTCCCACAACCATGTAGAGAGCTCCATCTTTTTCTACAATCGTTGGGGTCATGGAACTGAGCATTCGTTTCTCTGGGGCAATCGCATTGGCGTCAGAACCCACCAATCCAAACATATTGGGTGTTCCGGGTTTACTGCTAAAATCATCCATTTCATTATTCATAAACACGCCCAATTGGTCTACAAACACTTTTGAACCGTAGGCTCCGTTAAGTGTGGTGGTAACGGAGACTGCGTTTCCGTTTTGATCTACGATCGAAAAGTGCGTAGTTTCATCACTTTCGACCACGAGGATGTCTCCATGCGCTACCGCAGAGGAGGGAGTGGCCTGTTTCGCCGAAAAATCTTGCATACGTTTGGATGCATACTCTTTGTCAATAAGCTGTTTTCGGGGTATAGTAACAAAATCAGGATCGCCAAGAAAATGAGCTCTATCGGCATAAGATCGGCGTTCTGCTTCCACCATAAGGTGAATGTTCTCTGCTGAATTATGTCCTTTGGTTTGAATAGGGTAGGGCTCTATCATATTGAGCATTTGTCCTAAGCAAATGCCTCCGCTTGAGGGAGGGCCCATTGTAATGAGACGAAGGTCTTTGTAGTTCAATTTTAGACTTTCTCTCCATTTTGGCGAATAAGAAGACAAATCTTCTACGGTAAAAATTCCCCCCGTAGCGTTTACCTTTTCGATCATGGCTTGGGCGACCCATCCTGAATAAAATCCTTCATTTCCTTTTTGGGCAATGGCTTTTAGGGTTTTGGCTAAGGCCGGATTCACAAAGCGATCTCCTGCCGTAAAGGTTTTATTGTAGGGGATATCTTCACCGTTTACTTCAACAAACAGTGCTCTGTATTTATTAAAGCTTTTGGCTTGTTTTTCAGTAATGATGTACCCCTTTTCAGCAAGTTCAATGGCGGGTTGCAAAAGTTGTTCCAACGGAAGACTCCCTAATTTTTTATGTACTTCAAGAATCCCTGCAACAGATCCTGGAACCCCAACAGCAAGACCTCCTAAGGTGCTTTTTCCCTTAATGACATTCATGTTTTCATCCAAATACATGTCTTTGTGGGCAGCCAAAGGTGCTTTTTCTCTATAATCTAATGTACCTGTTTCGCCCTCGGCGGTTCGATAAACGAAAAATCCACCCCCCGTTAAATTTCCCGCAACAGGATAAACAACACTCAGTGCAAAACTCGTCGCTACCATAGCGTCATAGGCATTCCCGCCTTGTATCATGATGTCTTTACCGGCCTGAGATGCTTCTGCTCTAGCAGAGACTACGGCTGCTTTAATTTTGGTAGGTACGTTAGATGGGTTTTGGCAACTTATTAGAATAAGAAAAAGGAGAACCCAAGAATTTTTCATAAAATTTTATTAAGCCTTAAACTTATGAAATAATCAGGACTTTTCTAGACGATCTAGTGTTTTAGATACATGATTTTTTAGTGCCTTAATGAAATCAAAAAATTCTGTTTCGATTGAAGCTTCATGGGCAAGAAATACAGGAACTGCTGCAGGAAAATCGGAAGGAAATGCGGTGCGACGGCTCATGTGCATTAAGATGCGGGAAATGCCATTAATATCAGCGTATTCGAACAGCCAATTTTGTTCTTCCATTTTATCAAAAAAATGTACCATTCGCTGGGGTATGGGTTCTGGAAAATCCCTTACCATGTGGTAGAAAGATTGGCTAAAAGTTCGCAAATCTTCCGGGTGATAGTTGTGCCAATTTTTTGCCAAAAGATGATCGTAGAGCACATCGAGGATTACTCTTCCGTAATGACGGTGTTCTTTAAAAAAAAGTTTGCTGTGTTTTCTAAAAATAGGATGTGCATCGGTAAAACTATCAATGCTTCGGTGAAGCAAAATGCCTTTTTGTACTTCAGGAGAATAGTTTTCATACGCTTTTCCTCGTACAGCGTCGGCAATGAAGTTGCCAAAAATCAAACCTTTAGACGTTCCTGATAAATAAATATGTGCCAAATAATTCACTTGGTAAACTTACCTAAGTTTCGTAAAACTTACCACAGGCATAAATAAAAATTCATTTAATTATCTTTGACCAAATCTAAATTATATGACCTTAATCAAATCCATTTCAGGTATCCGCGGTACCATTGGCGGGCAACCCGAAGA
>WTJB01000106.1 GCA_011526335.1 Candidatus Arcticimaribacter sp. | reverse complement strand
ATTGATATGCTAGAAGCCGAGGTGGAGAAAAATAAAGAAGCCAAGGGTTTTATTTTTGACGGTTTTCCTAGAACAACTGCACAAGCTGAAGCTTTGGACGTTTTTTTAAACAAAAAAAATATGGGCGTGACCGCTACGATAGCCCTAGAAGCCGATGATGATGAATTGGTAAAACGCTTGTTGCTTCGCGGTGAAACCAGTGGGAGATCGGATGATCAAGATGAAGCAAAAATCCGCAATCGTTTTGAAGAATACAATCAAAAGACGGCTCCTTTACGTGATTATTACACCAGTCAAAATAAATTTCACAGTGTAAACGGTATTGGTACCATTGACGAAATCACGCAGCGATTAACCGATATCATTAATACACTTTAATAGAGAAACTCCATGACCGAAGGGAATTTTGTCGATTATGTCAAGCTTCATGTATCCTCGGGGAATGGGGGGAAAGGCTCGGTGCATTTGCATCGAGAAAAATACATTACCAAAGGAGGCCCTGATGGGGGGGATGGCGGACGTGGCGGACACGTTTATATAAAAGCAAACCCAAACCTTTGGACACTTTATTCCTTTAAATTTAAACGTCATTTTGCTGCTGGTCACGGAGAACATGGGAGTAAAAACAGAAGCTCTGGTGCACAAGGGGAAGATATCTATATTGAAGTACCTCTTGGGACGGTAATAAAGAATACCGAAACCGGATCGGTTTTAATGGAAATTACCGAAAAAGATCAAACAGAAGTTCTTTTAAAAGGGGGACTAGGAGGTCGTGGCAATTGGCATTTTAAATCTTCCACAAGACAAACCCCACGCTACGCCCAACCCGGCTTGCCAGGCGAGGAGTTGGATATCACTTTGGAAATGAAAGTTCTAGCAGATGTTGGTCTTGTAGGGTTCCCTAATGCCGGGAAGTCTACTTTATTGTCGGTCTTGACATCGGCAAAACCTAAAATTGCCAATTATGAGTTTACCACCCTAAAGCCCAATTTAGGAATAGTGCACTACAGAGATTACCGTTCTTTTGTTATGGCGGATATCCCCGGTATAATTGAAGGCGCCGCGGAAGGAAAAGGTTTAGGGCACTATTTTTTAAGGCATATAGAACGGAATGCTGTGCTGCTGTATTTAATTCCTGCCGATGCTCCTGATGTAAAGAAACAATTTGCTATTCTTAGAAATGAGTTGCAGACCTACAATCCTGAATTATTGGATAAAAACTATATGGTGGTCTTGTCAAAATGCGATCTTTTGGACGAAGAGCTGCAAGCGGAGTATGCAATAGAACTCAAAAATATTTTTGGAGACATTCCGCATGCCATGATATCTTCGGTTGGCCAAATGGGGCTTCAGCCACTAAAAGATATGCTCTGGCAACTACTAGCAGACAATACCCTTTAGTTTTATGAGAGAATGGGCTGTCATTTTTTTTCTTTGTTTATGTCCCCTAAACGCTCAAGAATACGCTCCGTTTAAAGGTTTTGATTCAGCCAATACAAAAGCCTATCAGCAAGAGAAAAAAAAATGGGCAAACCACACCGATTTACGCGAGAAAAATCGGGAATTGATAAAGCTTGCCTATGCCTTTAAAGATTATGAAGGCCTGATTGATGGCTTAGAAAAAGAGATAAAAGTTCACCCCAAAAAAGCAGGACTGTATTACAGTTTAGCCGGGATACAAGGCATTAGAAGTTTGGAGGTGTCAAAGATATTTGCTCCCCCTTACCTACGGGGGATGATTCAAAATTTTGAAAAAGCCTTACAGCTGTCTCCTCAATTCATCCCCGCAATAGAGGCGTATATAGAGGTACTGTGTAAAATACCTTCCCTCTTTGGTGGAAGCAAAGAGAAAGCGAAAGAATGGGTGGAGAATTTAAAAAAAATCTCTCCGCTTGATGGGGCTTTGGCTGAAGCATTTTTTATTAGAGAGACCCAAGGTTTTTCTGCTGCTATACCCATATATCAATCGGTATTTGAACAGCTGCAAACAGAAGCTTTTTGTGATGCACCGGCTGTATTTTTTAAAGAGAAATCCATCAATTACCCTTATAAAATTGCAGAAATGGTGGTGTTGACCTCCTCATCTCCTGAAGTAGGGTTGTGTGCTATAAATTATTTTATCGAAAAAGCATCTCTTTATTACAACCTTCCCTTAGAATGGGCGTATTACCGCAAAGGGCAATTGCTACAGCGTCAAGGAGAAGATGTCTTGGCCAAAAGCATGTTCAAAAAAGCATTAGAAATAAACCCTAAATTTGAGAAAGTCAAAAAAGAATTGTTTTGAATAAAATACATTTTATTGCTGTAGGCGGAAGCGCTATGCACAATTTGGCACTAGCCCTATTACAAAAAGGATATACCATTACCGGAAGTGATGATGCCCTTTTTGAACCTTCGAAGTCACGATTGGCGAAAGCGGGGATTCTCCCCGAAGAATTAGGGTGGTTTCCTGAAAAAATCAATGCAGATCTCGATGCGGTTATTCTAGGCATGCATGCCAAAAAAGACAATCCTGAATTGATTAAAGCGCAAGAAATAGGAGTGCCTATTTTTTCTTACCCAGAGTTTTTGTATCAACAAAGCCAAGACAAAACCAGGGTCGTAATTGCAGGAAGTCATGGCAAAACAACGGTGACGGCTATGGTCTTGCATGTGTTGAATTATTATGACATTGCTGTAGATTTTATGGTAGGTGCTCAGTTGGAAGGCTTTGACACGATGGTGCATCTTACGGAAGAAAATGATTTTATGTTAATTGAAGGAGATGAATATCTATCTTCTCCACTAGATCTAAAATCAAAATTTCTTTGGTATCAACCTCATTTGACCTTGATTACAGGGATTGCGTGGGATCATGTAAATGTTTTTCCAACAGAAGAGAATTACATTCAACAATTTGAAAAATATATTGAAAACATAGTGCCTGGTGGAACCTTGGTGTATAATTCAGCGGACAAAAGACTTGCACAAATCGTAGAAGCAACAGACAATACCATCCGAAAAGAGTCCTATGCTTCATTGCCTCATTTTATTTCGGAAGGAATCACTTATTTAGAGACTTCCGAAGGAGATTTGCCTTTAGAAATTTTTGGCGAACACAATCTCTCTAACCT
>WTJB01000312.1 GCA_011526335.1 Candidatus Arcticimaribacter sp. | reverse complement strand
ACGTATATCCAGGAATTACAAACGAAATTAGAAAAGAAAGACTTCGAAATTTCCAAGCAATATTTTACGATTCGCGACTATAAATCCGCCATCAGTTCTTTCGATAATTTTATCGCCTCTTTTCCTGGAACACCTTTTAGAGAAGAAGCCTTGTATTACAAGTTCAATGCTTCTTATGAAATTGCTACAAACAGTATTTTTACCAAGAAATTAGAGCGTCTAAAAAATCTTAAGACGATCTACGCTACTTTGATTCGCTACTATCCTGAAACCTTGTTTTTAGAGGATTTGGATAAAAAAATGGCCAAAGTAGATAAAGAAATAAGAATATTGGAACCCGAGAAAAACAACACAACCAAGTAATATGACTAAGTACAGAGACTCAAAAGCCCCCAACACCACCACTACTTATAACAGAGAGGAAATCGAGCAAGAAACCTCAAATATTTATGAGGCGTTGTCGATTATTGCCAAGCGATCTGCACAAATCAATTTAGACATCAAGAAAGAGTTGCACGAAAAGTTGGATGAATTTGCTACGCACAACGACAGTTTAGAAGAAATTTTTGAAAACAAAGAACAAATAGAAGTTTCTAAGTTTTATGAGAGTCTTCCAAAACCACATGCTTTAGCAGTAGAAGAGTGGGTACAAAATAAAGTATACCACAGGAATACCGAGTCCTAAACTCCGCCTATGTCCATTTTAAGCGGAAAACGTATCCTATTGGGTATCTCTGGAGGGATAGCCGCTTACAAAACACCCTTACTGGTCCGTTTTTTAAAGAAAAAAGGGGCCCAAGTTCAGGTAGTCATGACCCCGGCCGCCAAAGACTTTGTCACTCCTTTAAGTCTTTCTACTGTCTCTGAACGTCCAGTACACTCGTCGTTTGTAGAAAAATACGCGGAGGATAATCCGCGCTGGAACAATCATGTAGACTTAGCTTTATGGGCTGATCTGATGATCATCGCCCCGGCTACTTCAAATACCTTATCCGCCATGGCACAGGCTGTATGCAATAATATTGTATTGGCCAGTTATTTATCTTCTACCTGTCCGGTGTATGTTGCTCCTGCGATGGACTTGGATATGTACGCCCATCCTGCCAACCAAAAGAACCTGCAAACACTGCAAGAAAATGGCGTTCGTCTCTTGGATGCCGAAGTTGGTTTTTTGGCCAGTGGTTTGGAGGGAAAAGGAAGAATGATGGAGCCCGAAACGATCGTCGCTCAACTCGAGAGCGATTTCGAAAAAGCAGCCCCGTTCTATCAAAAAACAGTCGTGATCACTGCCGGACCCACCTATGAGGCCATTGACCCCGTTCGGTTTATTGGCAACCATTCCACCGGAAAAATGGGCTATGCTTTGGCAGAAAAAGCCGCACAACTAGGGGCAAAAGTAATTTTGATTTCTGGGCCTTCTGCCCTAGAACCCCAACATCCTGCTATTGAAAAAGTCGCTGTTGTAAGTGCAGAAGAAATGTATAATGCAGCTACAGCGGTGTTCGCTAAGGCCGATATCTTTATTGCTGCAGCAGCCGTAGCGGACTTTAAACCCAAAGAAAAAGCCCTACAGAAACTCAAAAAAGATCAGGGACTAGAACATATAGCGTTGGTTCCTACACAAGATATTTTAGCACATCTTGGCAATGAGAAAGAAAACCAATACCTGGTAGGATTTGCTCTTGAAACAGAGAATGAAATCGAAAATGCAAAAGGAAAGATTCAACGTAAAAATCTGGATGCCATTGTTTTAAATTCTTTGAATGATGATCAAGCCGGATTTGGAGGAGATAAAAATAAAATTACGTACATTGACAAAACGGGGGATACCTATGCATTTCCTTTGAAAGCCAAAAGTGAGGTAGCCGCTGATATTTTGGAACAAATACTTAATGGACTTGAAAACACTCCTTAATCTTTTTCTTTTTACGGGATTTATTTTTGCCTCCCATGCGCAACAAATTGAAGCCCAATTTGTGGTGAATGCAGACTTTGTAAACCAAACCAATCAACAAATATTTGAAACCTTAGAGCAGTCGGTTAACGAATTCATCAATACCAAAGACTGGACAGGAGAAGAAATCAACCCCGAAGAACGTGTTCAGTGCACCTTTGTGCTGAACCTTACGGGTTTTAGTGGATCATCATTTGAAGGAACACTGCAAGTGCAGGTAGAGCGACCGGTGTTCAATAGCAATTTCAACACTCCTATATTCAATTTTTTAGATAAAGATATTCGCTTTATTTATCAGGAATATCAGCCCTTTTTCTATAACCCTGCAACCTATGAGTCGAATTTAATATCACTTTTGAGCTTTTATGTCTTTTTTGCCTTGGGGGTAGAGGCAGATACTTTTGCGCCTAATGCGGGATCTCCGTACTATAAAGTGGCTCAACAGATTGTAAACTTAGCCCAACAAAATGGTCAAAAAGGGTGGAATCAAAACGACGGCAATCGTAACCGTTTTTGGTTGATAGATACCGTTTTGTCCAATACCTTTAAAGAATACCGTAGCGTTCAGTACAGCTACCACAGGGAGGGGATGGACCAAATGTATGAAAACCCTGAAAAGGCAAAAATAGCCATCATTAAAGCTTTGGAAGGATTAACCCCCTTGTTTAGTCGACGACCCAATGCTTTTTTGATACAAACGTTTTTTGATGCCAAATCAGATGAAATTGTGGATGTTTTTTCGGGAGGCCCCGCAGTAGATACCCGAAATTTAAGCCAAACCTTAAATCAGATCGCTCCATTTTTTGGCCCGAAGTGGAAACGAATTAAATCCTAATTCTCTTTGAAATTCCTCAGGGGCTTAGTTATCTTTGAAATGAAAGCAAAACCCAAAAAAGTAAGACATTGCTCACAGGATTATCTATAGCCAACTATGCCTTGATTGATCAATTGGAAGTTGATTTTTCAAGTGGGATGACGATTATTACTGGTGAAACAGGGGCCGGGAAATCCATTCTCTTAGGCGGATTGGCTTTGGTATTGGGTAAAAGGGCAGAAAGTGGTGTCCTGCGCGATGAATCGAAAAAATGTGTAATTGAAGCGCGTTTTTCCATTCATGACTATCAATTGAAACCCCTATTTGAAGTCTTGGACCTAGACTATGACGCTATTACGATTATTCGTAGAGAATTGTTGCCTAACGGAAAATCAAGAGCTTTTGTCAATGACACCCCCGTTACTTTAGATGCATTACAACAATTGGGCGATCAATTGATTGATGTTCATGCCCAGCATCAAACCTTAGCCCTAACGCAGACCCAGTTTCAGCTAGATGTTTTGGATGCGCTCGCAAAAAACACCCCCATCTTAGAAGCTTATAAAGCAGAGCTAAAACAGTATAAATCGATTCGTGATAAATACAATCATTTGTTGGAAGAGAAAGAAGGCTTGCAACAAGAGTTTGACTACAATCGTTTCTTATTAGAAGAATTAGAAGCAGCTCAGCTCGTTCCAGAAATGTTATCCCGTTTGGAAGAAGAACAGGAGCAACTATCCAACATAGAGCATATAGAAGAACAGTTAACCGCCTCTAAGGCTCGCTTAGAGCAAGAGCAATACGGCGTTAGCAGCCAGCTTATCGAAATTAAGGCGGCACTTCAAAAACTTATTTCATTCGGAAAACCCTATGAAGCACTAAACGAACGATTAGAAAGTGTAAAAATTGAGTTGGACGACATGTTACAAGAAATAGAACACCGTCTAGATGTGTTGGAACACAACCCTGAACGATTGCACATTGTACAAGAGCAACTGCAGAAGATTTATGATTTACAGCATAAACACAACGTTCAGACGATACCCGAACTGATTTCTATACGGGAGGGCTTGGCCAAAAAAGTACTTTCTACAGAGCAGATCGATAAAGACATAAACAGCTTAAAGGAAGCCAAAGAAAAACATTATGAAGTCTTAACAGCAAAAGCAGCGGAACTGAGTCGTCGAAGAAAAGAGGTGTTGCCTAAACTTATCGAACAGTTACAACACTTACTGTTTGCCTTGGGCATGCCCAACGCACGTTTTGAAGGCAGGTTTACCGCCCTTAACTCTTTTTTTCCTCACGGACAAGAGGAGTTCGAGTTTTTGTTTTCCGCCAACGCAGGGTCTTCTTTTGGGAGTTTAAAAAAAGTAGCCTCTGGAGGAGAACTTTCGCGCATTATGCTGTCGATTAAGGCGATCCTATCACAATACAAAGCCCTGCCTACCATTATTTTTGATGAAATTGACACCGGAGTGTCGGGAGAAGTAGCGGTCAAGATTTCAGAAATCATGAAGGAAATGGGGCAATACATGCAGGTCATTTCCATTACCCATTTGCCTCAAGTAGCCGCTAAGGGAAGCCACCACTTTAAGGTGTTTAAAACCACAGATGACCAAAAGACATCTACCCAAATGAAAAAACTATCGCAAGAAGAACGCATCCAAGAAATTGCAGCCATGCTTGGTGGAGAAGAGCAAAGCATAACCGCAATAGAACATGCTAAAGAACTCTTGAATTAACTGTATATTTGAATTACTAAAACCATTATCATATGTCCCACAATTTATTACAAGGGAAAAAAGGAATTATTTTTGGCGCATTAGATGAACAATCTATTGCTTGGAAAACTGCAGAAAGCGTGTGCGCCCAAGGCGGGAAAATCGTGTTGACGAATGCTCCGGTTGCACTGCGTATGGGTACCATAAACGCCTTGGCGGAAAAATTAGAAGCACCTGTAATTGCTGCCGATGCAACGAAATTAGAAGATTTGGAAAATCTCGTTGATCAAACCTTAGCGCACTTTGGCGGAAAAATTGATTTTGTTTTACATTCCATCGGGATGTCGGTAAATGTGCGGAAAGGGAAACACTATACCGACCTTAACCATGACTGGATGGCCAAAGGATGGGATGTTTCTGCGGTATCTTTTCATAAGTTGATGCAGACACTTTATAAAAAAGACGCCATGAATGAGTGGGGAAGTATCGTTGCTTTAAGCTATATCGCTGCACAACGAACTTTTCCAAACTACAATGATATGGCTGACAACAAAGCTTACTTGGAATCCATTGCCAGAAGTTTTGGCTATTTTATGGGGAAAGACAAAAAAGTACGGGTCAATACCATTTCACAATCGCCAACCCTGACTACAGCAGGGCAAGGGGTAAAAGGTTTGGATGGCTTTTTGACCTATGCCGAAAAAACTTCTCCCTTAGGGAATGCTACAGCCAAAGAATGTGCAGATTATACCGTTACACTTTTTTCTGACCTTACCCGGAAAGTAACTCTTCAAAATCTCTATCACGATGGTGGTTTCTCTAATGTTGGAGTGAGCCAGGACGTGATTGACGCTTTGCAATAATGCGATGAAAGAAGAAAAAAGAATCGTTCGTTCCTTGCAAGGGATTTCCCTTCAAAAGCAAAAACTGCGGTTCTTTCTTCTTTTTTTAGGCCTCTCTTTTGTGTTTTGGTTTTTTACTAAATTCTCAAAAGAGTATACGGCACTGGTTCCCTTTAGTCTTGTTTTTGAAGCCATTCCTCCTGGAGTTATCCTCAATAACGACACGGTGGATATAGAAGCTACCATCACGGCTTCGGGCTTTCAATTTTTATACTATTATTATTGGGATAATCGTTTGGAAGTAGATCTTTCTTCCTTGGCCTTTGAAGGGGGAGTCGCACAGCTATCTTTGAATGCCCAATTTCAATCGATTCAAAGTCAATTGCTGGGTAGCACACAAATTATCAACCTCTATCCTGCCGATATTGATATACGGTATACCTCGCAGACCAAAAAACGTGTACCGGTAAGAATTCCGTATCGATTTTCTATGGCAGTAGGGTATGGGATTTCACGCCTTGATATTGTTCCGGATAGTGTTGATTTGCTAGGGTCTTTAGAGCAATTGCGTAAATTCAATCATGTAGAAGTTGTTCCTTTGGCAGAGAAAGAAATAGCCTCCTCTTTACGTCAAAATTTAAACCTAAAGCCGTTACCCGAGCCAGGAGTAGAAATGATTCCTTCCACCGTGGAAATAGCCCTTGCAGTAGATCAATTTTCAGAGCGGAGCTACAAATTGCCTATTGAAATCTCGCAACTCCCGGATAGCTTGGCCGTGAAATTGTTTCCTGGGGAGGTGGTCTTGACTTTTTCTGCGCGTTTATCTCGTTTAAAAGAAATCAAAGAAGAGGACTTTATTTTGGCTGTTTCGTATGATGAAATTGCACAAAATCAACCGGCATCTGTCTATTTAAAACAGTCCCCCTCGGGAATAAAAAACATTCGAATAGACCCGAAAACAGTAGAATATTTGGTACGAAAATGACATCAAAACTAATCGGACTTACCGGAGGAATTGGAAGTGGGAAAAGCAAAGTAGGGGCTTATCTCGAAGCCCAGGGCTTTCCCTTATACATAGCCGATAATGCCGCTAAAGAGCTGATGCACAAAAATGAAGAACTCAAGGCCAGTATCATAGCCTTGTTAGGGGAAAAGGCGTATCGTCAAAACCAGCTCAACCGCCCCTTTATTGCTGAACGCGTTTTTGGTAATCCAGCTTTATTACAACAATTAAATGCCTTAGTTCATCCTGCGGTTGCAAAAGATTTTTCCCTATGGAAAGAAAAACAAAAATCTGCCTTTGTCGTCAAAGAAGCGGCTATACTTTTTGAAACGGGAGGAGCTGAGTTGTGTGATATTGTTTTACTGATAACTGCACCAGAACACGAACGTATCAATCGGGTAATGCAACGCGATGGGGTAGAAGAAAAAGAAGTCAGAAATCGGATGGCACGCCAATGGCCCGACGAAAAAAAAATACCTTTGGCCCATAAGGTGATCGAAAATGTAGATTGGCAAAAAACCCAAGCCGAGTTAGATGCTTGGATCAAAAAACTCTAGCCCTTAACAATCCCTTGGGAAATCCTTTGTAAATTTTTCATGAAATTTGTGTTACTGAAGTTCAGCTATAGATGCGAAAGACCTATTTTATTTCCCTTGTATTATTTATGATTTTTTCCTTGGCCGGGATTATCCTTATTCAAGGCTATTGGATTTATACGTCTATCAATACGCATGAACAAGAGTTTTCAATGGCTGTACGCCAATCTCTTGCCTCTGTAGCCGAGGATATTCAAGAACGGGAGCTACGACATTATTTAAACAAATACAAAGAAATAAGAGACTCCATTGGGCAACCCCAAAACTCTCAAATTAGGCAAGTGTTGTCCTTTACCGATAGTGACAATGCCTCCAATCTTTCTTCGCTTTTTACCTTTGGTATTTTGGAAGAAGAGTACAACATCCCCATTTCAGCAAACGAAAAAGGAGGGACCAGTACTGTATTTGATTTAAAAGGGATAGAAACCCGTACCATTTTTAAAGAAGCCTTTGATCCTGAAAATAATCGGGTTTTTTCTACAGAAACCTATAAAGATGAATCTCCAATTGAATTGGTGGACAAGGTCACTTACCAGTCTTTTTTCTCTAAGATTGCCAATACTTTTCCGGTACACAAACGCTTAAACGCATTTGAGTTACAACTTTTAATCAATCGAGAGTTGAACCAACGCAATGTCGTTACTCCCTTTGAATTTGGTGTTTACTCCGATGGCTTGGCGACCAAGGTGAGTTCTAACAACTATGCCGAAACCCAGAAAGGACCGCAATACAGCGTTCCTATATTTATAGATAACCAGGGGAGTAGTCAGTATGAATTGATTGTCTCTTTCCCTGAAAAAGATCTTTATGTTCGCTCTTCCATAATCGGGGTTGCTTCGTTGTCCTTTATTTTAACACTACTGATCATTGTGGTATGTGCCGTGGCCATCTATCAAATCATAAAGCAGAAAAAAATATCGGAAGTAAAATCTGATTTTATCAACAATATGTCGCATGAATTTAAAACGCCTTTAGCGACCATTAATTTAGCCATTGATGCCATAGAGAATCCCCAAAACATCAAAGATGAAAAGAAAATAAGTCGCTACCTCAATATGATGCGTGAGGAAAACAAGCGCATGAAAGACCAAGTCGATACCGTCTTAATGATCTCTCAATTGGAACGGGGCTCTACCCCCATGGAGTGGGAATTGATTGACCCCCAAGATGCCATTCAAGGAGCGGTCAATCACGTTTCTTTAATTATACAAAACCGCCAAGGGGCCATACATACCGATTTTCAGGCACCAGCCTGTGCTTTACGTGCCGATAAAAACCACTTTACCAATATGATTACCAACTTATTGGATAATGCCATAAAGTATTCTGAGGGAGCTCCTCAGATCGCCTTAAAAACAGCGGTGGTTGAAGGACAATACACCATCAAGATATCGGATAAAGGGATGGGGATGGATCAAGAAACATTAAAACTTATTTTTCAAAAGTTTTATCGTGTTCAGAGTGGAAATATACACAACATAAAGGGACATGGATTGGGCTTGTCTTACGTAAAAAAAATACTGGAGCTATTAAATGGCACAATTCATGTAAGGAGTACATTAGGAGAAGGGTCTGAGTTTACCATTCAGTTGCCTTTAGAATCATAAAAACAAACAAGATATATGGACAACAAACGCATACTCTTGGTAGAAGATGATCCCAATTTTGGGAGTATCCTCAAAGAATATTTAATCATAAACGGGTATAATGTTACCCTAGCCAAAAACGGAATAGAAGGTTTTGAACGTTTTAAGAAAGAAGACTTTGATTTATGTCTTTTGGATGTAATGATGCCCTACAAAGACGGATTTACTTTGGCTAAAGAAATACGCGAAAAAAACGAAAACATCCCGCTGATTTTTTTAACGGCCAAAACCTTAAAAGATGATGTTTTAAAAGGGTTTAAGATTGGAGCAGATGACTATTTGACCAAACCCTTCGACTCGGAAGTTCTCTTGGCCAAAATTAAATCTATTCTTAACCGTAGGGTGATGAAGGTGGTTCCAGAGTCTACAGAGGTGAGTTTTCAGATAGGCGATTTTCAATTCAATTCCAAACTGCGATTGTTGGGGTATAAAGCGGAGGAGGCCATTAAATTATCTCCTAAAGAAAATCAACTTTTACGTCTATTGGCCTTAAACATGAATGATTTACTTCCTCGAGAAACAGCCCTCAATAAGATATGGCGAGACGATAATTATTTCACTTCCCGCTCTATGGATGTGTATATTGCTAAATTGAGAAAATACCTAAAAGCCGATAAAAAGGTAGAAATTTTGAATATCCACGGGGAAGGGTTTCGTTTAGTGATTTCTTCCTAAGCTTTGTTTCTTGGATGATACATTAAAAGCGATTCGGTAATTTTTTTACTGTCCAAATGCGTATATACTTCTGTGGTGGTAATGCTTTCATGTCCCATCATCATTTGTATGGTTCGAAGATCGGCTCCATTTTCTAAAAGGTGCGTAGCAAAAGAATGCCTAAAACTGTGCGGGCTAATGCTTTTTTTGAGTCCGCTATCTTTTGCTAAATTTTTGATCATCGTAAAAATCATGGCTCGGGTAAGCTGACGCCCATAGCGGTTCAGAAAAACAATGTCAGAAAATTCTGCTTTTATATCCAAATGCACCCTATCGTGTTCAATGTATTGTTCTATGCGCGTTTTGGCATAGCCGCCCATAGGCACAAGGCGTTGTTTATTGCCTTTACCTGTGACCAAAATTAAATCTTCCTCAAACAAAAGATCAGACAGTTTGAGATTGACCAATTCGCTTACCCGTAGGCCACTCCCGTAGAGGGTTTCTAAAATGGCAATATTTCGGTGCCCCTGCGGATGCGATAAATCAATGCTTTCTAACAATTGGTCGATCTCCCCAACCGCAAGTACCGTTGGAAGTTTTCTTCCCAGTTTAGGACTTTCGATCATGTCCATAGGCGAATCTCTTCTGTAGCCTTCAAAAATCAGAAAGTTAAAAAAGCCTTTTAATCCCGAAATACGACGGGCTTGTGAACGCGGCTTTACCGTTTTGCTGAGGTGGTAGATATAGGCCTGTATCGTGCTTTTATCACAGCCTGTGGGGCTGATCTTGTCATCGTGGGTAGATAAAAAAGCCACGAAATCTTTGACGTCCAAACGATAGCTTTCGGCCGTGTTTTCAGACACTCCTCTTTCTATCTTTAGGTAGAGTACAAAATCTTCTATGGCATTTTTCCAAAGCATTGTAAATAGCTTAAAGGGTAAAGGTTTGTCCGGTTTGAGCAAGATGATAGCCTTTGCTTAGCAGGGCTTTATATGCCTTGCTTTCACGCTTCAATAGGGGATTGGTATGATTGAGGTGAATAAAGTAAATCTTATTTCTCTCCTTTGGCGAAAGTACTTCAAACAGTTGCATGCTTTCTTTTACAAAGGGATGTGGGATCAAGCTCATGTCGCGATTTCCCAACTCTTTTCCATCATAAAATGTGGCATCCAAAAAGGCATAATCTACTTCCTTTATGGCTGCAAGGATGTCTTTTTCCCACTGATTCCATTTGTCAATATCCGGGATGTAGAGGGCTGACTTCTTTGGCCCTTGAATACGGTAGCCTACGGTTTCTGAATATTCATCTCGGTGCGGAACACGCAGGGGAGTGACTTGCAGTTGTGGACTAAGGGAAAGTTCCATTTCGTTTGTGAGGGGGTGTAGCAGGATGTTTTGATCCTGAACCAATTGACTCCAAGGTCCGTTATGGCTTAAAAAGTTACGCATCCTTTCCATTGCATATACCGGTACTTTTTTTGCCCCAAGGGCTTCTTTTCCCAAATACATCAACCCGCTATAATGGCCGATATGGGCGTGGGTTAAAAAGATGCCTTTCAAAGGCGCATTAAAATACGACTGCGCAGCTTGCAGCTGTTCTCCGATATCTGGCGTCGCATCAATAAGATAAATTCCAGCATTTGACCAATCTACAATTCCAAGAGCACTTACCTGTTCTAAGTCCTGCTTTTGCCAACGGTCTCTACAACAGTCCTTTTTGCATTGTATTTGGGGAGCTCCGGCGTCTTGGGCAATTCCCAAAACCATAATTTCCACTTGAGGTTGCTGTCCAAAGAAGAAAAATCCCCCTAAGAAAAAAACAAAAAAGCCTAGCCGTTTTATCATTATAACTCGGGGATTTCTGCAGGAAAAGAAAAGGCTTGCGCCCCTTCTGTGAGTTCTTCTAATCGAAGTTTTTTGAGGGGCGCATAGGCTGCTGATTGGTAGAATGCCCCAGCATCTTCTGCCGATTCAAAACGCGCCAAAACAGTCCAATTTCCAAAGGGTTTTCCTTCTAGGGTCATCCCGCGTTTGGTGGCGCTCAACAAGGTGCCATTGTATTGCTGTAATACTTCAAAAAAAGGAACGCCATATGTTTTTAAATAAGTATCGTAGTCTTTTACTTTCATTTGTCCGAAGACATATACTGCTGTGGCCATGCATCAAATTTTTACCCTAAGATAAACGCTTTTTTGGGATTGTGTATGGTGAAGATTAAAAGTCAAAATTTTACGGTATTTTTACAACATGAAAATAAGCATCATCAACGGGCCTAATCTAAATTTATTGGGGAAGCGTGAGCCTGGAATTTATGGCAATCAATCGTTTGACACCTATCTAGCAACACTAAAAGACCAATATCCCCACCTGGAGATCAGCTATTTTCAATCCAATGTGGAAGGAGAATTGATCAATCATTTGCATGAAGTCGGGTTTTCAGCAGATGGGATTATTCTAAACGCTGCGGCCTATACCCATACTTCTGTGGGGATAGGGGATGCCATCAAAGCCATTGAAAGTCCTGTGATAGAAGTGCATATT
>WTJB01000193.1 GCA_011526335.1 Candidatus Arcticimaribacter sp. | reverse complement strand
TAGCCAATGCATTGGATATTTGGGTTTGCTTTTCGTGCATAGGCGAAGGCTATTCTTTCCCAAGGATGACCTTCAAATGTAGTACTTATATTTTTGGGACTAACCCACTGAACTAGCTGTCCCATTTGAACCCCAAGCCGGAGATTAAAATGTGAGGCTGGTGATAATGCTTCTACTGCAGCATTTAATTTAACTTTCTTGAGTAAAGAACCTTTAACACGACCGAAAAGGAGTGTAATGGCATCTTTAAAAAGGGCTTGTCTTATTTTTAATTCCCCAAAGAAAGAAAGATAACGTGGAAGCGTGATTTTCTCGACCTCATTATGTTTCCATTTAGGATTTACTTCTGCTGTATAATTGATATAGGCTACTAGACTTTTTTTGTTATTCTCTTGAAGTTTATTGGGAAGTGCATGAAAATAAAAATCATCTTTATGTACTAAAAAATTCTTGTTGAGAAAATGCGAAATAAATAGATGGTCAAAAGAATTGTTGGATATTACTAATCGATCTCCTTTGAGGACAGTAAGGTAGAGACTATGCAACAACTTTAAACTTCCATAGCAGAGGAATTTTAACAACTTGGCCAGCAAAAAAAAGTAAAAAAATACTGTTGACTTAGTGAACAAAGGAAGATATTGCTGTAAAAAAATAGGATGTTCGCGAATTAGGTGAAGGGATGAATTCGCAATTCTAGAAAATTCATGAGCCCTTGCATTCAATAGCTGATCACAGGCTTGAGCCAATAAATCATATTCTTTTTCAGTAATTGTATTTTTCATTTTACTTCATGAAAAAAGAATATTATTGTCAAGAATTTGAGAGAGACGGTCAATTTTATGGGCTACTTCTTTGGATAAGCCTCCATAGCCGTAGGAAGCATAGACAAAACGAAAGTTGCAGTTTTCTGCAAACTGAC
This sequence comes from Candidatus Arcticimaribacter sp., assembly GCA_011526335.1. Lineage (GTDB taxonomy): Bacteria > Bacteroidota > Bacteroidia > Flavobacteriales > Flavobacteriaceae > Arcticimaribacter. The sequence goes on along the minus strand of WTJB01000193.1, from coordinate 2,201 downwards.
GATCGCTATCCATATCTCCAACATAAATCACGTGCTGTTGTCCAAATTGCTCAACAACCCGATCTCCAGACTCTACATGTGGCTTCCCATGGGTAACATCGTCTGCGCATACGACTAAATCTACTTGAATCCCAAACATTTCCAAGAGCAACAAGGTATTCTGTCTTGGCTTGCTCGTCACAATAAACGTTTGAATATTTCTTTCTTTTAGACTTTTAAGGGTTTCTAATACTTCAGGATATAATTCAACTTCATTTTGGAATAATCGTGTTCCGGAGAAATACTGCTGATGTACTTCATCATAAAGTTCTTCTTCTACACCAATATTTTTTAGAATCGCGTTAAACTTAAGTCCAATGTTTTTTTTGTAAGCAGAAAAGGGAATATCGATGTCTAACTTTTGACTCAGTGCAGCCCAGCTTTTTTCCATGACAGCTAGGGAATTCACAATTACGCCATCAAAATCAAAACCTACAACAGGATTATTTTCTTTCATTTTGATACTGTTTTAGATAAGGGTCATAAGGCATTTCTGTTCTTACATAAACAAGGTCTTCATAAGTGTCTACTGCTTTGGTCTCTCCTTCCAATTCCATGGTCATGATATTCATTCCGTTTTCAATGGAGCGCAATAATTCGATGCCTTCCATGTTTTCATATTTTGAAGGCGAAAAAGCACAGAACTTTAAAATACTTTCTTTGGTAAATGCAATGATGCTTAAATGTTTTTTAAGGGATTCATTATTTCTAAAAAAATGAGGGATGTCACTCCTAGACATATATAATATTTTATTCCCTACTGTTGCTAGTATTTTTACAATATTTGGATTGTTGAATTCTTCACATTTGAGATATGGAACCATTATTTCACACTTTCTCGCTAAAAACTCTTCCATAAGAGCGTTTATATGATTTGGATTCACCATGGGTTCATCTCCTTGAATATCGATAATTATATCTTCTTCTTTGAGTTCTAGTTTAGTAACAGCTTCTGCACAGCGCTCAGTCCCATTCTTGTGCTGTTCGCTTGTCATAATGCAATTGATTCCCATCGATTTCGACAATGCTTCTATTTCAACACTGTCTGTACATATATAAACTTCATCAAGATTACTGAGCTTTGACCTAAAATAGACATGGGCAAACATAGGTAAGCCTTCAATGATTTTTAATGGCTTATTGGGAAGTCGTGTACTGTTTAAACGGCACGGAATTAGTCCTATTTTTTTCATTTATTTTGTTTATCCATGAAAGACATCAAATGATGTTTCCATATGTTTAAATACCACCGGTCTAGCCAAAGGTAGTTTACTTTTAATGATTAGCCTTGAGCTTGATTGAAGCCCTCGAATTGGTTTTACATATTTTCCCAATCCTCCTGAAGGTAAGATCAGTTGAGTTTTTAGTTCTTCTTCTCCCCTTTGTTCAAAAAAGTCAATCGCTTGCTTTTTAAGACTTGGATTTACGAAAAAGAGTTCATATTCTTTATTATCGTCTAGAGTGTGCTGCAAGCGATACTCTTTTTGTCTTAAACTTACTTCACCCAATAATTTAGTCTTTTTATTTGAGTTGATAGCGATGGAGTCTAAGTTTCCATGAACGAAACTTTTTATATTTCCTTTCTCAGGATTTAAATAACCTGTATATCCACGTTCGGCTAAAAATGAATTATAACTTTCAAACCACTGGGGTGTAGTTTCGTGAAATACAGAGAAAAGACCATCTTCACTTATACCAAGTGTTTTTGCTATTTGATTTACATCTATGGTTTTCTTCATCTGGATGGGCAAATCAATTTCTTTGCCGCCCAAAAATTCCCCTGCTGTATTGTAGAATAAAAAGCTCACGCTTTCCTCCTTAATTCCCCGTTGCGTGGGATTCATTATCTGATTAATATTAAGTAATTCAAAGAAGGTTTGCCAGTTATCTTCCATGCGTAAAATGAAAAGGTCACTAATGGTTACGCCTTTAGAGGGAACTTTTGTAATACCCACCTTAGCAGGGAATAACAACTCTATATAGCGAGCTGGAACATTTTTTTTAATCCAATATTTGATCTTTTCTTTCATGTTTTAAATTCTTTTAAAACATCAAACCATCGCTTTTTTATTTCTCCTTGCACTTTAAATCTCTCTCCATGTACAACAAAACTTGCAGGGGGGTGGGTGTGTTCTAATGACAGCATATCATTTGCATGACTG
>WTJB01000120.1 GCA_011526335.1 Candidatus Arcticimaribacter sp. | reverse complement strand
CATGAAAGTCACAAACGGGCATCCATTGCCCCTCACGGATATAGATGTTTCTTTTGTGGGCGAAATAAATACTGGGCAATTCCAATTCCTCCTGTTTGATGTATTCCCATACATCGAGTTCTGTCCAGTTGCTTATTGGGAAAGCGCGTACATTTTCCCCGTTGTGGATCTGACCATTGAGAAGATCAAATAATTCTGGACGTTGGAGTTTTTCATTCCATTGTCCAAAATCATCACGGACCGAAAAAATGCGTTCTTTTGCTCGTGCTTTTTCTTCGTCTCTTCTTGCACCGCCTATACAAGCATCTAGTTTTAGCGCTTCAATTGTATCCAAAAGGGTGGTCGTTTGTAAGCTATTTCTGCTCGAAAACTTTCCCGTTTCTTCCTTTACTTTTCCTTGATTTATACTTTCTTGTACCAGACCAATTTCCAAGCGGGCATTGTACTTTTTCACCAGATAATCTCTGTGATCAATGGTTTCTTGAAAATTATGCCCAGTATCTACATGTAGAAGAGGGAAGGGGATTTTAGCAGGATAAAATGCCTTATGGCACAAGTGAAGTAATACGATTGAATCTTTTCCTCCAGAAAAAAGCAAGGCAGGTTGGTTGAATTGACCGGCCACCTCTCGGATAATATAAATGGCTTCTTCTTCTAGTTGTTTTAAAACGTTCATAGGTAATTTATTGATGTAGTCCACATTCTTTTTTGCTGTTTTCCCACCACCATCGTCCAGACCGTAGATCTTCTCCTTCTTCCACTGCTCTTGTACAGGGAGCGCATCCTATGCTGGGGTATCTTTTTTTGTGAAGACTATTTGTAGGAACATTGTGGGTGTTCAGGTATTCCTCTATTTCTTCAAGCGACCATTTTATTAGCGGATTAAATTTGATGATACCAAAAGAAGTATCGTACTGAAAAAGGTCTATATTTTCACGGAAATAGCTTTGTCCTCCTCTCAGGCCAGTAATCCAAATATCAACGCCTTTAAGGGCTTTCTGAAGAGGATCGATTTTTCGAATGCTACAACATTCTTTTCGGTTTTCTACAGAGTCATAAAAACTATAAGGGCCCTTGCTAGATAATAGTGCTTCTACTTTTTTTGCATCTGGAAAATAAGGGGTAATTACTTTATTGTATTTATTTAGGGTGCGGTGGTAAACCTCATATGTTTCTTCAAACAATCGTCCTGTATCGAGGGTAAATACTTCTATTGGATGATCTTCCCGAAAGATAAGATCAGTAATTACTTGATCTTCCAACCCAAAGGAGGTAGAAAAAGCTATCTTACCATAATCAAGGGCGATAAGCGCTTGAAAAGCTTCTCGAAGTGATTTATCTTTAAATTCTTTGTTTAAACGACTAAGGAGTTCTCTTTCCATCATTAATTGTTTTTGCCCCATTGGATTTTATTCCAACTTCTTTCGTGAAAAAAATAAAGCAGCATTTTGCTGATCAGCTCAATCCCCCCAATAGAGATCGCATGATGCACGGTCCCTGTTATGAGATAAGCAATTACAATGGTGTCTAAAGTGCCAATTATACGCCACGATAGGGTTTTTACTAGACTGCGTTTTATGCCATCGCTTTTCATTAGTACAGGGCTTTTTTTTAAAATTATATCAGATATCATATCAAAAATATAAACCTATAGGGATTATGGGGATTAAGTTATAAAATTTAGGTAAGTCAATCAAAACTTACCTAAATTGTGATTATTTAAACGATTGTTTTAAATCTGCTTTTAAATCTTCTACATCTTCTAGACCAATGGATATACGTACCAAGTCTTGCGTTACACCGGTTTCTTTTTGCGAAGCCTCGCTTAACTGCTGATGCGTTGTGCTCGCTGGGTGAATGATCAAAGATTTAGAATCTCCTATGTTGGCCAATAGCGAGAAAATTTTCGTTTCATCGGCCACTTTCTTCGCTGCGTCAAATCCTCCTTTTAGGCCGAAGGTAACAATACCACTTTGTCCTTTTGGAAGATAATCTTTCGCCAAGCTGTTGTATTTGCTCGACGCTAGTCCTGGATAATTGACCCAAGCGACTTCTTCCTGTTGTTCTAGCCATGTGGCAATCTCAAGCGCAGCTTTAGAATGCTGTTGCATACGTACACTTAGTGTTTCTAAACCTTGAACAATTTGAAATCCATTAAAAGGACTCAGCGCTGCACCAAAGTCCCGTAAGCCCTCTATACGCACCTTTGCAATAAATGCGGCGGGTCCAAGCGCTTCGTGATACACCAAACCGTGGTATCCGGCGGAGGGTTCTGTAAATTCTGGAAATAATCCATTCCCATAATCAAAAGTTCCCGCATCGATGATGGCACCACCCATAGCCGTACCGTTACCATTGATAAACTTCGTCAACGAATGGATAACAATATTTGCTCCGTGCTCAATGGGGTTGAGTAGTGCAGGGGTCGCAACCGTATTATCCACCACAAAAGGAACTTTTGCGGCCTGTGCTTCAGCAGATATTGCTTTGAGATCTAAAACGTCTAGCTTTGGATTTCCTAAGGATTCAGCAAAAAAGGCGCGGGTGTTTTCTTGAACAGCCTTACCAAAGTTCTTGGGATCATCCGGGTCAACAAAAGTGGTGGTTATGCCAAGACGAGGTAGCGTAACGCTCAGAAGGTTATACGTTCCCCCATACAAGCTATTGGATGCTACTATATGATCTCCTGCTTTCAGTAACACCATCAATGCCGTTGCAATAGCTGATGTTCCAGAAGCGGTAGTTACGGCCGCAATACCCCCTTCCAGTGCTGCAAGGCGTTGCTCGAGCACATCATTGGTAGGGTTATTTAAACGGGTATAGATGTACCCAGGTTCCGCCAATGAAAATAAATTTGCTGCATGATCTGCATCATTAAACACATAGGCGGTAGATTGGTAAATAGGCACCGCTCGCGTTCCTTGTGTATTTCCTACTTCATGTCCTGCATGCAGGGACTTAGTATTAAAACTTAGATTTTCCATTATCATATATTTGAGTGCAAAACTACGAGAAGAAAAATACAAAAACAAGTAAAACCTATAAACTTTATAGGGAATAAGGGTTTTATTTTTTTTCTCTCTATATTTGAACATCTTAATTACCGTTTTTATGATTTCTAAA
>WTJB01000269.1 GCA_011526335.1 Candidatus Arcticimaribacter sp. | reverse complement strand
TTAAACATTTAGGAAGGTTTATTTTTGAATAAAGTGAATAATTTAGGTTGAATCGTTTATTTTGTTGGAGATGAGGATTGGCTTGTTGAAAAAAATTGAAAAGGACTACACCATAAGTATTCCTTATTCTTTAATAATTATTTACTATTTTTATCAAAAATTATATCACAATGAAATTTAAACATTTATTCCTATTACTCTTTACGGGATTTGTTTTATCCTGTTCAAACGAAGAAGTAACCGACGATTTACAATCGCAGATTGATGATCTGGAGGCTACCATTGAAACATTACAGGGAACCATAACTACCCTGCAGGGACAGTTAACGTCTGCCAATACAAGCAACTCTACCCTAGCTACTCAGTTAACCCAAGCACAAGCCGCACTTACGGAGGCAAGAAACTTGGTAAACGCTGCAACAACTGACATCACTGCGCTACAAGAGCGTTTGGCTTTTGTTCAAAATGCCCTAGCAGGAATCGATTATAGCGATACGGTGCAATTGGCTGCTACAGGAGATGTATCACAACAATCTCCAACAGAAGCGGCGCAAACCATTTATGGACGTTGGAACGTGGGTGGAGCTGCAGCACGTAGTAGTTGTGCCTTTGACTTTATTGAGTTTAGTGAGGACAACTATTTAATGACCATCATCCTTCCTGACGGGGAAAAAGGAACTGTTTTTGGAGAATATATCATCCAAGAAGGAACAGACGGTACCGTATCTAGTGTTGATTTGATGTTTGACGCTGGTGCAACCGATATTCGTGTAGCACGACTAACAAATATCAATGTTGTCGTAGACACAGATGACGAACTAAATGCGACTTTTGATGTTGTTTTGGAATTACCTGAAGCACTTGAAATTTGCGACGCTCAATTATCAGGATCTGTTCAAGCGACCAAGCCTGAGCCCGTACAAGAAGCGACTACAGCAACAGCAATTTCTAACCACGCAAAAATAGTAGGCGAATGGGATGTAGCAGCCATCAATACAAGTGACGGAGAAACCCTAGAAACACTGCTTTCTTACTTCTGCCTTGATTATGATGATACTACAGGTCAAGAAACCCCCATTGAAGGGTGTACCCCTCCAACAGGTGGAGTAATTAATTTCTCAACGTTCGGAACCTACTCTATTACAGTTCTATCCGCAGACGGTTCTCCTATAGACACCCAAATTGAAGATTGGGGATGGAAAAGAGGGAGTGACCAAACTGTACTTCAATTAGGTTTTGGGGGTGATGACGTGGACGATTATGATATCGTAGAACTTTCTGAAACTCGCCTAGTCATGACTACCACTTACATGGATTGGGATATTAACGAAGCTACAGGTACCGAAACTGAGGTTACCATTACGGAAACCGTTACGCTTAACCGATAAGTAGCAACCCACTTTATTAACAAAAGGCCTGTACATTGTACAGGCTTTTTTTATGCACGGTGGTTTTTAGAATACACTAGAAATAGTATTTTTATCAATAAAGAAAAATTATGTACAACCGATTATCTCTATTTTTCATCCTTTTTCTCCTCATAATTCAAGCTAGCTTTGGCCAAAAGAAAGAAAATGCCAAGGATGCGTTAAAACCGCTGGATACAATCGTCAAAGGATATCAAAAATCTGAAGGCTTTATCTCTACCTATCTATCCGAGGATGAAAAGTTGTTTTTTGCTATTGATAGCACCTTGCTGAATAAAGATATATTGGTCGTTACCCGTTTTGCACAACTTCCAGGAAATTATTCGGCTTATGTAAATGCAGGGTCCAAAACCGCCGAACAAGTTATTCGTTTCTCAAAAAAAGGAAAGAAAATCTACCTAGAACAGGTTTCTTTTAACAATGTTGCCGACCCTAATGATCCCATCCAACAAAGTGTGGAGGAAAATAATTTTAGACCCATATTGGCTGCGTTTAAAATAAAGAACAAAGAAACGGATCGGTATTTGATTGAGGTAACTTCACATTTTATGAAGGATTCTCCTGGATTTAACATCATTCGAAAATCTATAAAAGATAACTACAAAATAGGTGGAGTTGATAAAAACCGGAGTCGCATTGATCAGGTCAAAAGTTTTACGAAAAACACGGAGGTTTTACATACCCTAACCTTTAATGTCAATAAAGCCCCAAGAAGCAACCGGAGCAAAACCTTTAGTTTTCAAATCAATCATTCTTTTATCCAATTGCCTGAAGATCCCATGCCGGTTCGGTATAAGGATGAACGCGTGGGCTGGTTTAGTTTAACCAAAACCAATTTTAGCTCTGAGGCTTTAAAAGCAGATAGTTATTCGATCGTACGGCGCTGGCGATTGGAGCCCAAAGACAAAGTTGCCTACGCTGCAGGAGAATTGGTAGAGCCGGTAAAACCTATCGTATATTATCTAGATCCGGCCACTCCCTTAAAATGGCGTCCGTACTTCAAAAAAGGAATCGAAGATTGGAACAGTGCTTTTGAAAAAGCAGGATTTAAAAACGCCATTATTGCCAAAGATCCACCAACAAAAGAAGAAGACCCAGACTTTAGTCCAGAAGATGTTCGCTATTCTACGGTTCGTTATGTTGCTTCTAAAACCCGAAATGCCGTTGGGCCAAGTGTATCTGACCCAAGAACAGGCGAAATTTTAGAAAGCGATATCATTTGGTATCATAACCACCTTCGCTCCTACCGAAACCGCTATTTATTGGAAACGGGGGCTACCAATCCTAAAGCGAGAACATTAGATACTCCAGAAGAAGAAATTGGCGAAATGATGCGAAGGGTTATTTCTCACGAAATCGGTCATGCCCTAGGCTTACCGCACAACATGAAAGCCAGCAGCGCCTACCCCGTAGATTCACTTCGTTCAGGAACGTTTACCCAAAAGTATGGTATTGCCACTACCATCATGGATTATGCACGTTACAACTACGTGGCCCAACCTGGAGATGAAAATATCCGATTTGTTCGACAATTAGGCCCCTATGACGACTATGCCATTGAGTGGGGATACCGCTACTTCGGGACTTCTCCAGAAGAGGAAAGAGAAATCCTTTTGGCTATGGTAGATGAAAAGTCCCTCGACCCTATGTATATGTTTGGCGGACGTGGAAATGATCCGGATGCGCAAACAGAAAATATTGGAG
>WTJB01000283.1 GCA_011526335.1 Candidatus Arcticimaribacter sp. | reverse complement strand
CGTGTTACAGAATTCAATCTTTCTAATATGTGGCGTTCTCCCAACGGTACTATCCGAAACATTGTAGGCGGAACCGTATTTCGTGAACCTATTATTATGAGCAATGTTCCCCGTTATGTTCAGGGATGGACAAAGCCTATTTGTATTGGACGCCATGCCTTTGGGGATCAGTATAGAGCAGCAGATACCGTTACTACAGGAAAAGGGAAATTGACCATGACCTTTACCCCAGAAGACGGCGGTACTCCACAAACTTGGGAAGTGTATAACTTCGAAGAAAACGGAGTGGCCATGTGTATGTACAACATTGACTCATCTATTTATGGTTTTGCACGCTCGTGTATGAACCAAGCCTTGAAAAAAGGATGGCCGTTGTACCTTTCTACAAAAAACACCATCATGAAGGCGTATGATGGGCGTTTTAAGGACATCTTCCAAGAAGTGTATGAGAACGAATTTAAAGACCAATTCGAGGCGGCTGGCATCACTTATGAGCACCGTTTAATTGATGATATGGTAGCTGCAGCCATGAAATGGAATGGTGGCTTTGTATGGGCGTGTAAAAACTATGACGGGGACGTACAGTCAGATACAGTAGCCCAAGGCTTTGGGTCTTTAGGACTCATGACCTCTACCCTAGTAACGCCTGACGGAAAAACAATGGAAGCAGAAGCGGCTCACGGAACCGTAACACGTCACTTCCGTCAACACCAACAAGGAAAAGAGACTTCTACCAACCCTATCGCGTCTATCTTTGCTTGGACCCGTGGATTACAACACCGCGGAAAGCTGGATGACAACCAAGCCTTGATTGACTTCTGTCAAACCCTAGAAGACGTTTGTATCGAAACGGTAGAAAGTGGAAAGATGACCAAAGATTTGGCCCTGTTGATTCACAAAGAAAACATGACCAAAGAACACTATCTTACCACCCAACAATTCTTGGATGCGTTGAAAGAAAATTTGGAGGCCAAACTCGGATAAACTCCTAAGATTTTTAGTGAAAAAACCCCGCCCAAATGGTTGGGGTTTTTTTGTGGAATGAAACCATAGCTAGATAATGGTATCAAATTATGTGTCATGTAAATCGTGTCCATAAAAACAAAGACGGCCCAAAATAAAAAAGAGAAAAGCCCATACCCCCATAAAATTAAAATCATCGTTAAAGGAAGCTAAAATGGGAAAAACATAGAGCTCTGAAGTTTCAGTTGGTGTGTAAGAAAGTTTAGTCACGTCTTTCAGATGCTTACAATTGGATAAGTAGATCCATTTTAGTTTCCATTTCCCCATTCATAATTTGTACTTTTACGTTATGGCATTTCATAAAATAACGGAAGAAGACTCGCTCTACGACGGGCTCGAAAACTACAGTGTAGCGCAACTGGTAGCAGGCATTCATACCGAAGATCAAAAAGTAGCTAGCGCAGTGGGAGAAGTACTTCCAGAGATCACTAGACTGATCGAAAAAGTTGAAACCCAACTGCAAAATGGCGGCAGGTTGTTCTATATGGGTGCGGGGACGAGTGGTCGCCTGGGAATTTTGGACGCCTCAGAATGTCCACCTACTTTTGGCACCGATCCCAAGACCGTAGTTGGGCTTATTGCTGGGGGAAAACCTGCAGTATATAAAGCCGTAGAAAATGCTGAGGATTCCACTAGCCTAGGGTGGGAAGATTTGCAACAACACAATATTACAACCAAGGATATTGTGGTGGGTATAGCGGCTTCGGGCACCACCCCTTATGTGGTTCATGCTTTAAAAGCTTGTCAGGAAAAAGGAATTCCAACGGGCTGTATTTGTTGCAATCCGGGTGCACCCCTGACCCAAGTGGCTGACTACCCCATTGCCGTAGTTGTCGGCCCAGAATTTGTCACGGGCAGTTCCCGAATGAAAGCGGGTACAGCGCAAAAAATGATCCTAAACATGATTACTACCGCCAGCATGATACGATTAGGACATGTACACGGCAATAAAATGGTGGACTTGCAAATGAGCAATGCCAAATTGCGCCAAAGAGCGGTGGACATCATCATCGAAAAAACAGCCGTGTCTAAGGAAAAGGCACAACAACTACTCCATGAATATGGCGGGGTTCGAGAGGCTATAGCGGCGTATAATAAAAAGTACTGAACCATTTCAAAATCCTTTTCTTTCCCTGCGATGCTTTTTTTTACCTTTGCTCTATGAACAAAATCGCACTTCAGCTAGGACTAAAACGCATCGGCTATGCTATTCTTTTGGCTTTTACAGGTCCTTTTGTCATCATGCAAGCCTTTCAAAACCAAAATCATCCTTGGTATTGGCCGGTGTTGATCGTTGGGCTCTTACTGACGGCTTTTTCGGTCATCAATGGCTTTAGAGGGATTGCAAGTTTGGTAGAAGGTCTTTTGGGGAAAAAGAAAAAAAAGTAAGGATAAGTGTTTTTGGTTGTTGTGTTGTAGCCCCCATCCTATTATCTTTGCGCCATAGATTAAACGAATGATTTCAATTACGCTTCCTGACGGCTCGGTTCGTCAATACGAACAGCCTTTGACGGTTTTGGATATTGCCAAAGACATAAGCGAGGGTTTAGCACGCAACGTCCTCTCTGCACAATTCAATAAAAATACCGTAGAGTCGGCCACTCTTATTGACACGGATGGAGATTTACGCCTTTTTACCTGGAATGATGAGGAAGGAAAAACTGCCTTTTGGCACTCTTCTGCCCATATTTTGGCGCAAAGTATTTTGGCTTTGTATCCGGAAGCAAAATTGACCATTGGTCCGGCCATTGAAAACGGTTTTTATTACGATGTTGATTTTGGCGATATCAGTTTTTCTGAAAAAGACCTGCCCGCGCTAGAAAAACAATTCTTGAGCTTTGCAAGAGAAAAGCATGCCTTCTCTATGCGCATGAGTTCCAAAGCAGAAGCTCTAGACTTTTACCAAAAGGAGAACAACCCCTTTAAAGTCGAACTAATAGAAAACCTTGAGGATGGTACCATCAGCTTTTGTGACCATGCCGACTTTACTGACCTTTGCCGTGGCGGACACATCCCCCATACAGGTTTTGTAAAAGCCGTAAAGCTCCTCAATGTAGCCGGTGCCTACTGGCGTGGTGATGAGACCAAACCACAGCTTACCCGTATTT
>WTJB01000256.1 GCA_011526335.1 Candidatus Arcticimaribacter sp. | reverse complement strand
GCGTAGGATCGCCAATGGTCTGATAATGCAATTGACCGTTGGGACTTTCCATATAAGCGTCGGCTAGCAGATGACCACGAAAAAAGACCTGCGGGCGGTGTTCTTGTGCGATACAGCTGGGCAACAGACCCCAAATAAAAAGTAAAAGAGAGATAGCCCGTATCATATCAAAAGAGAATACACCATTAAAAAATGAGAAAAAGCTCCGCCTAAAACAAATACATGCCAAATGACATGATGAAAATACAAGCGTTCCCAACGATAAAAAACAGTGCCAACAGTATAGAAAAAACCTCCTAGGGCGAGGTATACAAATGCCTTTTTAGGGAAAACGGCAATGATATTCTGAATGTCAAAAATGACCAACCACCCCATCGCTAAGTAGAGAAAGAGGGAGAAATTCTGAAATCGTCCGATAAAAAAGATTTTGTACAGCGTACCCAATAGGGCTAGGGTCCACACGCCAATCAATAAAAAGTAGCCTGAGCTGTCTTTGAGGGTGGTAAGGGTTACGGGCGTATACGTTCCCGCGATTAAAAAGTAAATTCCGATATGATCTATTTTTTGCCAAAAGGCTTGTCGTTGTGGACCTACCCCGTGATAGATGGCCGATGCAGAAAATAAAAAGACCATAGAGGCCCCATAGACAAGCAGGGCGATATAGGCTGTGGTTTCGATATTAGGTAAGCGTAGAAGCATAAATCCAAGGCCAAGAACACTGGACAATGCACCAAAGCCGTGGGTATAAACATTCCATTTTTCTTCAAGTGGAAGGTGGTGTAGCATTTTTTATTTTAAAGCTAAAAAGAATTAACATTTCTTGCTGTAACATTTGAAAAAAAGTAGCGTCCTATCAGTAGAATTCTCTTTTATGAAATATTTATTTGCCTCAACCCTATTATGTCTTTTTTCCTACAGCTATTCCCAAACGACTCCCCCCGAATTTGACGGAATCGTAAAAGAAGAAGAATGGAAAGATGCTCAAGTATTTGTCATTGACCATGAAATCAATCCAGGAGACAACATCCCTGCGCCACAAAACACAACCGTTTATATCAGCTACTCTCCTACAGACCTTTATGTGGTTTTGTAGCAGAAGCCAATATGAGTCAACTGCGTTCTTCCATTCGCAATAGAGACGAAGGTTGGCAAGACGACAATGTTATGATTGGCCTTGACAACTACGGAGACGGACGTTATATGATTGCGCTAGGAGCCAATCCAGAAGGAAATCAAATTGATTTAAAAATACTGCCCAACGGAGATGACGACAATTATGATGTCAACTTTTACTCCAAAGCTTCAAAACAAGAAAACGCCTATCATGTAGAGCTAAAAATTCCTTTTGCCAATTTGCAATTTAAGCCGGAGGAGGAAATGCGCTGGAAGGTGGTCCTTGCCCGCAATACCTTTACCAACGACACCCGAAGTCAAAGCATCAACTTTCCTATTGACCGAAACAATCCCTGTGTCGTTTGTCAAACCCCAGCAGAAATTGTTTTAAAAGACATCGAAGCCAAAAATAGAGTGAATCTCCTCCCCTATGTTTTTGGGGGGCTTTCTGGAGAGAGAAACAACAATCAATTCGACTATGGAAAACCCCTTGGAAATATTGGACTCAGTGGTTTGTTTGATCTCAATAGTGTCACTTCTTTAGAATTTGCCTTAAATCCAGATTTCTCTCAAGTTGAAGCCGATGTCTCTCAGGTAAATGCCAACACTACTTTTGCGCTCTTTTTTCCAGAGCGCCGCCCTTATTTTAATGAGGGGAATGAGATCATCAATGCCAACCTCAATACCGTCTATACACGCACCATCAATGATCCTTTGGCCTCTACCAAACTCATCCATCAAGGCGATAACCAACGCATTTACTGGCTAGCGGCCTATGACCAAGCCTCCCCCTACCTTATTGCAGGCGAAAACGGATCGGTCGCCGGGGAAGGGGGCGAAGCTTTCTCGAATATTTTTAGTTATCAACGTACCTTTGATCAAGGCTCTTATATAGGCCTGCTGTCCACCAATCGTTTTTTTAAAGGAGGGGGAAATGGAAATGTCATTGGCATCAATGGGTTACTGCGTTTTGCTGAACGTTATACCCTGAATTTTGAACTCAACAAAAGTTTAATTGAAGAACCCACGGCAGATTGGATTGACAGTGAGGAAAGTATAGAAGGAAAAACACTTCGTTTAGACGGGGAAAGAAAAAAAGGAGACGGACTCTATTTTTCGTTAGAACGCAATACCCGCAATTGGAATACAGAACTCTATTACTTTCATTACTCTCCCCTCTATGAGGCCCCTTTGGGCTTTGTTACGCAAAACAGCATCCGCAATATGCAACTCTCCCACTCCTATACCCACTACCCTAAAAATAAAGACGGGTGGGTGCAACAACTCAACGTCAATGTGGGGTCAGAATTTACCTTTAACTACAACCGCCTCCGCAAGTACTTTGATGTATTTAACAACACCTTTATCTAATGGAAAGGCAACTTTAGAACAGGCTTTAACCTGATCCATATAGTAAACGAAGAATTTGCAGGCTTTATCGGCCGCAATATGACCGAGATCAGTATGTTTAATGGGTATAACCCCACAGAAAACATTAACCTGAGGGCCTTTGTTTCTTTTTCAGAATCGATCCGTTATGACGTAGATGACCCCAGTGTAGGGAATGCACTATTTATGGGAACATTTAATAATTTCCAGCTAACGCCCAAGCTACGATTAAGCCCAAGTGTTCGCTATAGTGAACTTCGTGCTAAAACTGACAAACGTCTCTATTTTAAGGGGTACATCGGACGGCTTAATGCCAATTATCAATTCAATCAAAACCTATCCTTCCGTATCATTGGCGAATACAATGATTTTGATAAAGACTTTTTTGTACAACCCTTATTGCGTTGGAATCCCAACCCCTTTACCATCTTTTTTATCGGGGGAACCAACGGATATTCGAGAATAGAAAACCAAACAAATTTTCATCTAGGGGACAGTCAGCTCTATTTTAAGTTTCAATACTTGTTTGACCTCTAAGGGTCCAACGTTTTTTTTCTCTATTTTTTTTATACAATTCTTGAAGAAATAGACTACAAAGGTTTAGGAAAACGTAAATGAATACTGCCGTGTATATT
>WTJB01000023.1 GCA_011526335.1 Candidatus Arcticimaribacter sp. | reverse complement strand
ATGCAGAGGTGGAGATATTTTCAGGGACAATAAGTTTGGTCAAAAAGATTTTACGTTCCTGCTCCGCGTATTCAAGACGGGCCATGGTCCCATCAACCATGATCTCGAATTGTCGAAGGAACTCGTTGTTTACTAAATTAAGGTTACTCATGAATTTGTTTTTTGTGGTTAACTTCGCGTAAGATTTGTTTAATTCAATGTTGGTTTCTCCTTTTTCAATTGAGAAAAAAGTTCAACAAAGATACAAAAAATGTATATTCACAGTGTTTAATCCTTTGTGCAATCCCTACTAAAGTGACAAAAAGAGCAATTTATCTGATGCCAGGAATGGCTGCCAGTCCAAGAATTTTTGAATATCTCAGGTTTTCAGAAGCCTATGAAGTAGTTTATTTGTCATGGATGCCCCCCCAAAAAAACGAACCCATTGCGATGTATGCCAAGCGTATGAATGAAAGAATTACGCACGAACGTCCTATTCTTCTTGGGGTTTCCTTTGGAGGGATTTTGGTGCAAGAAATTGCAAAAATCAGACCGGTAAGCTTGGTCATCATCGTTTCAAGTGTGAAATCAAATTTGGAATTTCCCTCTTCCATGCGTGTGGCGAAAAAAACAGGAGCGCACAAGTTGTTGCCCACCCAATGGATTAAAAACCTCGAAAGCCTGGCCTTGCAGGTTTTCGGCGATGCTATAAAAGCACGGGTAGACTCCTATCAAAAATATTTGTCCGAGCGCGATCCCGACTATCTCGATTGGTCCATAGACACCATGGTGCATTGGACGCAGACCGATTTTGACCCAAATACCGTTCACATTCACGGTGATGCAGATACCGTTTTCCCTTTTAAATACTTGGACACGAGCAATCGGTTTTATCAACTCTCCAAAGCTACACACGCAATGATACTTACTCATCACAAGTGGTTCAATTCACATTTGCCCAATATCATAAAGCAGCATGCACATGAAGATTAAAAGGAATTTTTTCATCCCAGTGATTGGTGTGATTTTACTGGCTATAGTCGCCGCTAGAAAACCCCTTTACACGGCATTTGTTGGACTTTCTTCCCCAGAAAATTATCGTATTCATGCCCTGCATGTTCCCGATCAAGTTGTTTTCGCTGGGGAAGAAATGCATCTAGATGAGCCCGATTTGAAAGAACGCATGGACAAAGAATTATTGGTCAATACCTATTGGCAATCCAATACGCTTTTGATGATGAAAAGGGCACATCAATTTTTTCCAATCATAGAACGCATACTAAAAGAAGAAGGGGTTCCTGAAGATTTTAAATATTTGGCATTGATTGAAAGTGGTTTAGAGAATTTGCGTTCGCCTGCAGGTGCCAAAGGCTTTTGGCAAATCATGCGCGCCACGGGAAAGGAATATGGGTTAGAAGTAAACGCTAATGTAGACGAGCGTTATCATATTGAATTGGCGACCCGTGTGGCTTGCCGATACTTAAAGAAGGCAAAGGCCAAATTAGGGTCATGGACCCTCGCTGCGGCTTCCTATAATCGTGGGATTTCTGGCATTCGTCGAGTACTTGAGAAACAACAAGTGTCGGCCTATAAAGACCTCCTTCTCGGGACTGAGACCAAGCGCTATGTCTTTCGAATTCTTGCCGTAAAAGCAATTTTAGAGGCACCAGAACAATATGGATTTGTCCTCCCAGAGGCACAGAAATATCCTGCGTTTGCTTACCGCACTGTTTTGGTTGATACAGCCATCACAAATATTGCTGATTTCGCTCAGAAAATGGGCGTGAATTATAAAACCATGAAACGTTTCAACCCTTGGTTGTTAGAAAATCACCTGAACAACAAATCGCGGAAACCCTATCATATTGCTTTACCCATGGATGCATCTAGCGAGCATCAATCAGCACCTTAGTGCTGAAGAGCAATGCCTTAGATGCGTTTGAGTTGGGTTTGCATCATTTTAATTTGCTCGGTGAGCATATTGTGGGTGTCTGCTTTCTTCGCTTCACTCAATAGGGTGGTGGCTTCTCTTTTTCTTCTTTTTTGAAGCAGTATCCCGGCCAAGCTTAACTTAGCCATAGCTTCGTCTGCTTGCATATTCAAACCAAGAGATAGGGCTTTTCGAAAAGATTTTTCGGCTTTTGTGAGATTGGTTTGAGAAGCAATTATGCCGTGGAGATAGTGAAAATATCCTTGCTGTTTGGTCACCAAGTTGGCCTCAGGGTTGCCAATGCGGTTGAGCCATTTTAGTGTACCTTCAAAATTTTGTTTTCTCAATTGCAAAAACGCCAAAAAGATGATTTCGTTCTTGTAGTAAAGCAGTACAAACATTCCTGCAACGAGAATGAGGAAAACACCATTGCCAGTATATCCTTCGATGAATTGATATATAGAAGCACCCACAGACAATGCGGCGAGAATGAGTTTGATGATCTTTGGAAACATGCGTTTATTTTGGTCCAAAAATAAGAAAAACAAATCGAACAAATTCAATCATTGTTCTTGTGCAAAATAAAAGTTGTTGTATATTTGCCCTCGGTAAAAAAAGACCTAAACGCATTTATTGTATAGCCTTTAGAAAACATGAAAAGAACATTTCAACCCTCGAAGAGAAAAAGAAGAAATAAACACGGTTTTAGAGAACGCATGGCTTCTGCCAACGGGCGAAAAGTTTTAGCCAGCCGCCGTGCTAAAGGCAGAAAAAAGATTTCAGTCTCATCAGAGCCAAGACATAAAAAATAATGATTGATAATCATCCATTTAGAGTGTTACTTATCCGTAAGTAGCACTTTTTTTTTATATTTAATTTTGAACCCACTCGAGTTATGCCAAAGAAAGAGAATCTGAACAAAATCTTGATCATCGGATCTGGACCCATCATTATTGGACAAGCATGTGAATTTGACTATTCGGGATCCCAAGCCTTACGCTCGCTTCGTGAAGACGGAATCGAAACGGTGCTGATTAATTCAAATCCAGCGACCATCATGACGGACCCCTCTATGGCCGATCATGTTTACCTAAAGCCCTTGACGACCAAATCGCTTGTCGATATCCTCGAAGAGCACAAAGACATTGATGCAGTATTGCCTACAATGGGTGGGCAAACGGCCCTCAACCTCTGTATTGAAGCCGATGAAAAAGGAGTATGGGAAGAGCATAACGTAGAGATTATTGG
>WTJB01000131.1 GCA_011526335.1 Candidatus Arcticimaribacter sp. | reverse complement strand
AGTATCCTTAATATTCTCTACTAATTGTACAGAGACGTTGAATATAAATGCAGAAGGTTTACCACCAGGAATTACTTTGACCGAAATTTACGATAATTGTTGTGTAGATATTCAAGGTACACCTACAGCAGATGCGTCCGGTACTTATGTATATTCAATAACCGCAAGCAATAACTCGACTTCATTTACTGTTTCTGGGAGTATCCATGTAATACAAGAAGAACTTGAAGTCTGTACATACACTACTTTAACTCTTATTGACGGACAGCTAGATCAATTTATAACCCTTGGTAATGCTATAACACCAACAACCCTTCAGCTTGAAACAGATTGTCCGAGTGATGAAAATAATGTACCATTGAATTCTATTTCTAGTGGTTTACCCAGCGGAGTAAATTATAGTTTTGATGCCCAAAACAACCAAGTAATAATTAGTGGTTCACCAGAACTTGAAGGTGTCTACAATTACTCCATAATTTATTTCAATAATGAGACAATAGACTCTTCAACTGTTACTTCTAGTATAATTGGCACGTTTACTGTGAGTACAACAACGTCAAGCTCAACGGACGATAGTAATACATACTTTGAAAATGGAACTTGTAAATGTCCAAATGCCTCAGTAGGGGAAACAGCAATAATATCTGGAACGACTTATACTGTTGTCGATAATTCAACAATACAAAACGAGGTAGATAATGGCAATGTAAACTTGTGTACAAGTCTGGTGACTAGCATGAGTGGATTATTTCAGCAAAAGGAGTCATTTGACGCGGACATTTCTTTTTGGGATGTATCAAATGTTACTGATATGACGGATATGTTCAATGGTGCGACATCATTTAATCAGGATTTAGGTAATTGGGATGTGTCAAGTGTGCTAAGTTTTAATTATATGTTCTTTGGAGCATCTTCATTCAATGGGGATGTAGTTGATTGGGACATAAGTTCAGCTAGGTATATTCACAATATGTTCAATGGGGCAATAGTATTCAATCAAGATATTGGAGGCTGGAATACAACTAATGTAATTGGTATGGCAGGGGTATTTGATTCTGCCGAGAATTTTAATCAAGACATAAGTAATTGGGATACCTCTTCAGTAGACAACATGGAGAGTATGTTTTTTGGAGCGACTATATTCAATCAAGATATAAGTAGTTGGGATGTGTCTAATGTTACGGATATGTCGTCTATGTTTAGAGAGGCAGAAGCGTTTAATCAAGCTATAGGTAACTGGAATACAGGGAATGTCACTTCCATGGAAGGAATTTTTAATGGGGCTACAAGCTTTAACCAAATTATAAGTGATTGGGATGTTTCAAACGTGAATAACATGAGTCACTCTTTCGCTTTGATGCCAAATTTTAATGAAGATCTTTCTTCTTGGGATGTTTCAAATGTAACAGATATGAATAGGATGTTTCATCAGAATGATAAATTCAATTCAGATATAGGGGATTGGGATGTATCCAATGTTGTGAACATGTTTAATATGTTTGGTGGGGCATTAGAATTTAATCAAGATATAAGTGATTGGGATGTTTCTAACGTTACAAATATGGATGATATGTTTGAAGGGTCTGCATTTAATCAAAATATATCAAACTGGTGTGTTAGCAATATAGATGTCGAGCCTAATCGCTTTTCAGAAGGTTCCCCATTAATTAATTCTTATAAGCCGGTATGGGGAACTTGTCCGTCATCAAATGCTGATACAACACCACCAGTAATTACACTCAACGGGAACTCTATAGTTCAATTAAATGTTGGTGATTCTTGGACCGATCCAGGAGCAACAGCAACTGACGATACTGACGGTGATTTAACAAACAATATTACAGTTAATGGAACAGTGAATACATCTTCTGTTGGCACTTATACTTTAATTTACTCAGTGATTGATGCCGCCAGTAATTCAGCCTCAACAACTAGGACTGTTATATTAAACCCTGTAGTGACATCTTCTATTTATTTTGAAAATGGTACTTGTAAGTGTCCTGAAGCAAGTGTAGGTGATACAACCGTAATTGATGGGATAACCTACACAGTGGTGGATGACAGCACTATACAAGGTGAAGTTGATAATGATAATGTTAATTTATGTACAACTTTAGTGACAAATATGCGAGCCTTATTTGAGCAAAAAACATCATTTAATTCTAATATTAATTTTTGGGATACTTCGAATGTTACCAACATGCAAAATATGTTTAAAAATGCAGAAGTTTTTAATCAAGAGATAGGGAGTTGGGACACATCAAATGTTACTGATATGGGTACTATGTTTTGGGAAGCATATGAATTTAATCAAGACATTGGTGACTGGAACGTTTCAAGTGTTGTAAACATGGCGTGGATGTTTGACGCTGCTAGAAGTTTTAATCAAGACATAGGACGATGGGATGTTTCCAATGTAGAAATAATGAATAATTTATTTGCTGGAGCAATTTCATTCAACCAAGATATTTCTCAATGGAATACAAGTAGCGTAACAAACATGCATGATATGTTTTATGCAGCTAGTAGTTTTAATCAAGATATTGGTGAGTGGGATACTTCCAATGTTACTGAGATGTGGCAAATGTTCATGTATAATACTGGATTTAATAAAGATATAAGTGGATGGGATACTTCAGGAGTTATAGACATGAATCAAATGTTTCATGCAGCAGAGTCATTTAATCAAGATATTGGTAGCTGGAATACATCGAGTGTAACTAACATGACACAAATGTTCTTGAATGCAACTCAATTTGATCAGGATTTAAGCAGCTGGTGTGTTGAAACATTTTCTTCTATGCCTGATGAGTTTTCCCAGGGTTCAGGACTAACAATTGAGAATTACCCAATATGGGGTACGTGTGCTGACTATAGTTTTAGGGTAAGCGCAAATTCAAGTGCAGATTATACTGTCGTAGGTTTAGATAGGAATGGAGAAATAAGCGGAAATGACCCAAGTATCACGATAAATGTTGGGGATGAAGTTAACTTTATTATTGATGCCTCAGGTCATCCATTTTATATCAAGACAGTTCAGGGAACTGGAACTGGGAATCAAGTTGAAGGAGTATCAAATAATGGAACTGAGAATGGAGTAATTAATTGGACTCCATCTCAAGCAGGAACCTATTATTATCAGTGCTCAGTACATAATAATATGT
>WTJB01000055.1 GCA_011526335.1 Candidatus Arcticimaribacter sp. | reverse complement strand
CTACTGAATAATATAAAAACTTAGTATCTTTCAAAATTAGACAACATAATTTGTCGGTGCTCCAACCCAAGCCTAGACCACCTACCTGTACTGTTAACTAGTAATAATTAACCAATTAAGAATTTATGAAAACAAACATTTTTGTAAAAACACTCGGCGTATTTCTATTGCTTTGTGTGAATTTGTTACAGGCCCAAAATGTCATTAGTGGTTCCGTAACAGATGCAGAAACCAATGAACCCATACCTGGGGCTAACATTGTTATTCAAGGAACAGCTGAAGGAACTACTGCTGACTTTGATGGAAATTTCTCATTAAATACTGGGCAAAGCTTCCCTTTTACGATCGAAGTGACTACGGTAGGTTTTTCGCCACAGTTGGTAGAAGTGTCTTCTGCTGATCAAAACATCAGCGTTGCACTACAACCCGGAGAAAACCTTGATGAAATTATTGTCTCTGCATCCAGAAGACCTCAAAAAGTACAAGAAGCGCCTGCTTCTGTAAGTTTGGTAACGGCTAAGGACATCGAAAACTCTGCTATTGCTGTAGATCCTGTTCGTCACTTGGTGAACGTACCTGGGGTTCAATTGCAACAACAATCTGCCAACCGTTTAAATATTGAAATGAGAGCAGGTTCAGGAGTTTTTGGAAGTTCAGCTTTTCCTATCTTGGATTACCGCTTTCTTTCTACGCCTGCATCAGGACAGTTTTTAAGTTTTACTACCGGTCTTTCTAATATAGACATCGCTAAAATAGAGGTTGTACGTGGTGCAGCTTCTGCGCTTTATGGACCTGGGGTTACTTCAGGGGTAGTTCACTTTATGACGAAAAATCCTATCGATTATCCTGGAACAACAGTTGAGTTGTTGGCGGGTACTTTAGACACCTATGGTGCTACTATCCGTCACGCTTTCTCTAGTGAAGACAAAAAGTTTGGATACAAAATCAACGCTAGATATGTTGAAGGAACAGACTTTACGTTAGACGATCAAGAAGATGCAGATCAGATTGCTGGCTTTAGCAATACAATTGCTTACCCTGACATTACACCAAACGGTTATGTTGATGCCTCTTCTCCAGGAAGACAATTATTAGACATCAACGATCTAGATGATAATAACGATGGTAACCCTTTAGCAACTGAGTACAGAAACTGGAGTGTAAACGCACATGCTGAGTTTAGACCAAACGAAAAAACAAGTGCTTTTGCTTCTGCAGGTGTTGCCAACGGAGGTGCATTGATGTTCAACTCGCAAGGCGCTGGATACCAACAAGGAACTGACTACTGGGCACAAGCGCGTGTACAATCTGGAGGTCTTTTTGGTCAAGTATCGTACAACTACAACGATGGTGGAACGGATGAGAACCCCACTTTCTTATACGCTTCAGGATTCCGTCAGGTAGCAAAACGTTCTTCTCTAGAAGCACAATTGCAATACAATTTTGATATTCCAAGCTTCTTAAACACAAACATTACTGTGGGGGGAGATTATAGAGATATCAGTTCAGATTCTGAGCAAACATTATTTGGTCGTTATGACGCAGATGATGACTACATTATAATGGGTGCCTACATGCAAGGGACCTCTTCACTTACAGATCAACTGGATCTAACCTATGCCGTGCGTTATGACGATTTCAACCTTTTTGATGAAGGAATCATTGCGCCTAGAGTAGCATTGGTTTACAAGGCAAGTGACAAGCATACCTTTAGAGCATCTTATAACCAAGCGGCCTTTGGACCTACTGCTTTGGAGCAATTTATTGACTTCCCTGTAGCGGTATTGGCTCCCGGAGTATTGGATGTTTGGTTATCTGGTCAAGCAGATCCTCAAGGCTTTAGTGCAAACCCAACCATTGACTTAAGTGTTCCAGGATTACCTGACTTACCGGCCAATGCTACACAGTTTCCTTTAGCTTACGCGTATGGTGCTGTTGCTGGGCAAGTTCTTCCTGCACTTTTTCAAGGTTTAGCTGGAAATCCTTTACTACCAGTAGTTCAAAATTTCTTTAACTCTTACATGCCTTCGGGAGGTTCTGGAACATTAGTGCCTTACAACCTCTTTAACCAACAAGCCATGGGGACACCAGGAAATCCATTATTGGCAGCTACGACAGATGCAAAGCCTGGAAAGTTAAATTCATTCGAAGTTGGGTATAAAGGAATAATCGGAGACAAATTATCTGTTGCGGTTGATTTCTACACTTATGAGAGACAAGGGTTTACCCAATTTACAGCGATTGGACCTACCTTTAATTTAGTAGGCTCTGATTTTGCTACTGACCTTGCGGCTCAAGTAAGTTCAGATTTTGCTGCAGACCCAACAATTAACGCAGCCGTTACGGGTGCAGTTCAAGCCCAATATACAGCACAAGGAGTTCCTCAAGCGATATGGGGAACAGGAGCACCTGCCGGTGCTTTATTCCCAGGATCACCAGCTATTGCGCCTGTTTCAGCAGCAGTAGGAGCCTTGATACAACAAGCCGCTGGAGGAGTTTCTCAAGCTTTTGCCGCTGGAGGTGCTGGATTTGATTCAGCAATTGCACCACTTTTACAGACGATTGGTGCAGTAGAAACCACACGTGTTCCTCAAAATGACGGAATTCTTCACATTCCTGCAGGATACAGAAGATTCGGTAACGCCACCCGTAGTCACTTCGGTGCTGATGTTGCTTTAGAATACTTCGCCAATGACAATTGGACCATTTTTGCAAACGGATCTTGGTTAAGCCAAAACAAATGGATTCCAGGAGAGGACAATGATGATGGCCTAGAGTTCTCTAGCTTCTTAAACGCTCCTGATATAAAATTCCGTGGTGGAGTGAAGTACTACAAAGACAACGTTCGTGGATCTTTAACGTACCAACACGATGCAGAGTTTGAATCAGATCAAGGAGTTTACTCTGGAATTGTTCAAGAAAAGAATTTATTTGATGCCAACATCGGATATACTTTCTCTAACGGAGTAAAACTAGACCTTGCAGGTTCTAATATTTTCGACTTCAAGTACCGTGCCTTCCCAGGAATGCCTGTAATTGGACGTCGTGTAGTACTAAAAGCTACATTTGATTTATAATAATTATTACAGTTACACCAGCAATGAGTAATCGTACAAAAACAGCATTCATTACTGGTGCTGCCAAAGGAATCGGAAGAGCAACAGCCGTTG
>WTJB01000320.1 GCA_011526335.1 Candidatus Arcticimaribacter sp. | reverse complement strand
GTGCAGTTTTATTTGATTGACAGTATAGGAAAAAAAATAACGGTAGTAGAAGCAGTAGTAGAAGCCTTGGGGCTAAAGAATGTATCGGTTCGAAAGCAGCAAGCACAGGCGTTTAAACAACCGGTAGATTTTGTGGTAAGCCGTGCCGTTACCAAGATGGAGGCATTTGTGCCCTGGGTAAATAAAAATTTCAAAAACAAAGGAAAGCACAAATTGACCAATGGTATTTTGTACCTAAAAGGAGGGGATTTGACCGAAGAACTCGCGGCTTTTCCTCAAGCAACACAATATAATCTGAGTGATTTTTTCTCAGGAGATTTTTTTGAAACCAAAAAAGTAGTTCATCTTCCTATGCCCACAAAGTAAAATGGCTTAGGGTTTGTTTTTCCGTTTTTCGATCTCGTCTAATTTTTTTTGAAGGCGCTTTATTTGATTGCGTAATTTTTTTTCGAGCAGAGAGTCCTGTTTTTGTGTTCTTTTTTTGGCGTCAATAAAAAACATGGAGGGTAAAAGATCTTCGGTATGGATTTCAATCTTATCCCCATTTACCCAAAAAACAGACTCATTTGTCTTTAAAAAATCGTCCAGTTTCATCTTTAGGGAGTCTTTGATAAAGAGATCATTCCCTTCTCCAATAAAAGCCAAGCCTTGTAATAAACTGTCTAAATTTTTTTGATTGTAAGAGAAGCTGTAATGCGATTTAACCCAATTGTTTTTTTCTTTTCGTACGGAATCATAGCGGATTAAATTTCCTGCCTCGTCGTATGTCTTGGTCACTTCGTATTCAACCTCTGGGGTTTGCGCTGTGGCTAAAGCACTGATAAAAAAGAGTAAAAAAGAAAAGTAAGTTTTCATGGCGTAAGTATTTTGGTTACGTGAATCTAAACACTTACGCTATGATAATCAACATTTTAATAAAAAATTAATTCCCTAAGAAAGGGTAGCGATAATCTTTTGTGGGGACCAAAGTTTCTTTGATTAATCGAGGAGAAGTCCATCGTAAAAGGTTGAGTTTAGACCCCGCCTTGTCGTTGGTTCCAGATGCTCTTGCTCCTCCAAAGGGTTGTTGACCCACCACAGCCCCTGTGGGTTTGTCGTTGATGTAAAAATTACCAGCAGCATTTTCCAGCGCTTTTGATGCGGTTTCTAGTGCATAACGATCTTGTGCAAACACGGCTCCGGTCAAGGCGTATTCAGAGGTGTTGTCCACTAATTCAAGGGTGCTTTCCCACTCGGCATCCTCATAAACGTATACCGTTACTACAGGACCAAAGAGTTCTCTTTGCATTGTGTCATAGTTTGGATTAGTAGTAAGTAAAACGGTGGGTTCTATAAAGTAACCTTCACTGGCGTCATAGTTTCCTCCAGCAATAACCGTCACTTCATCACTGGCTTTTGCGGCATCAATGGCTGCGGTAACGCGATCGAAAGCCCCTTGATGTATTACGGAAGTAACAAAATTTGAAAAGTCTTCGGGAGATCCCATTTTGACCGTTTCTAGCTCTGCTTTTACTTTATCAAGGGTAGTATTTGCGATTGATTTTGGTAAATATACCCGTGAGGCTGCAGAACATTTTTGTCCCTGAAATTCAAAAGCCCCCCTAATGATACCCGCGGCTACTTCATCGGTGTTTGCAGAGGGATGGGCGATGATGAAATCTTTACCGCCAGTCTCTCCAACAATTCTTGGGTAGGTTTTGTAGCGGTGAATATTTTCTCCTATTTGTTTCCAAATTTCTTTAAAAACAAAAGTAGAGCCCGTAAAGTGGATGCCTGAAAAATCTGGACTTTCCAAAACGGTATGGGTAATCATTTCAGGGTCTCCCATGACCATGTTTATGACTCCGTCAGGAACTCCTGCTTCACGAAATACATCTAAAATGATCTTAGCCGAAAAAATTTGATGGTCACTGGGTTTCCACACGATGGTATTCCCCATAAGGGCAGGGGCAGCCGATAAGTTTCCTGCAATGGCCGTAAAATTGAAAGGGCTAATGGCATAAATAAATCCTTCGAGTGGACGATAACTTAAGCGGTTCCAGATGCCCTTGTCGGATAGGGGTTGTTCTGCATAAATTTCTTGTGCAAACTGAACATTGAAGCGTAAAAAATCAATGAATTCGCATGCGGCATCTATTTCTGCCTGATGTATGGTTTTGGATTGCGCCAACATGGTCGCTGCATTGATCTTGGCTCGGTAAGGACCAGCGATCAAATCAGCCGCTTTTAAAAAAATACTCGCTCTTTGTTCAAAAGGCATAGCGGCCCATTTTTCTTTGGCCTGTAATGCTTTTTCAATGGCCTCTTGCACCTGGCCCTTGTCTGCTAAAGCATAGGTGCCCAGCGTGTGTTTATGGTCATGCGGGGGGTGCATGCTAGCCTTATTTGCGCTATCAATATCTTGTCCACCGATGTACAGCGGTACATGGATGGTGTTTTTGTACATGGCTTTGTAGGTGGCCAATACCTCTTCTTTTTCTTTCGAATTGGGGGCGTAAGATTTTACCGGTTCATTTTGTATATGTGGTACTTGAGTGAAGCTGTTATTCATGATTCTTTTTTTACCGAAATAAAGAAATTTTACCCTAATTTAAGGCAAAGGGAGAAAATAATTTGAACAAGGGAATTTCTACTTCAAATTGTTCTGTAGACGTAAAATTGACCATCGTATAATATCCTTTCATGGCTCCGATAGGGGAGGTGAGTAAACAACCCGATTGGTAGCTGTGCGCTTCCCCAGATTTTATGATGGGTTTTTGGCCAATTACTCCCTTTCCGTCCACATATTGTGGGCGTCTGTTGCTTTCCATAATTTTCCAATGCCTTTTGGTCAATTGTACGACATCACGCGTTTGGTTTTCTATGCGTACCGTATATTTGAAGGCAAAGTGAAGAACATTATTTTTCAAAAAGTTCCCTTCGTATTGGGTACGTACAGAAATCTTGATTCCTTTGGTTACTTGTTGAAACATTTTACTTCTTATTTTTTATCTATCAGCAATTTACGATTTTTTTTAATAAAAAATAAAGATTAGGATTTTTAGCTTTATTCGCTTAATTGAGCAGTTCAAAAGAAGATGTTTGTCCAAGGCCAATCAATTCGTCGTGTAGCGCTCCCAAGGGACGGTAATACACCAATACGGTGTAATCATTTTCGGTTGCTGCATAGTTACCAG
>WTJB01000186.1 GCA_011526335.1 Candidatus Arcticimaribacter sp. | reverse complement strand
GATTTTTAAGCCAATCAAATTAAAATCATAGACTGTAGGGTGTAATCTCTACAGCACATCATATAACCATTAAAACAAAGAACGCATGTTTGTAGTCAAAAGAGACGGGCGAAAGGAACCCGTCATGTTCGATAAAATCACGGCTCGAATCAAAAAATTATGTTACGACCTTAATCCTTTAGTAGACCCTGTTCGGGTGGCCATGAGTGTTATTGAAGGTTTGTATGATGGTGTAACTACTTCTGAATTGGATAATCTCGCCTCTGAAGTTGCGGCAACGATGACGACTACACATCCAGACTACGCCCAATTGGCGGCTAGAATATCCGTTTCTAACTTACACAAAAACACCAAAAAGTCTTTCTCAAGTACCATGAAAGACTTGTATGAATATGTCAATCCTCGCACAGGAAAAAAAGCACCCCTGCTTTCTGATGAGGTGTACAAAATCATTGAAGATAATGCCGAACGATTAGATTCAAGTATTATTTATAACCGAGACTTCGGATATGACTTTTTTGGATTCAAAACCTTAGAGCGTTCGTATTTGCTTAAACTTAATGGCAAAATTGTAGAACGACCACAACACATGCTTATGCGTGTTTCCATTGGGATTCATGCAAATGATATCGACGCAGCATTGGAAACCTACGAATTGATGTCAAAGCGATTCTTTACCCACGCTACCCCAACACTCTTTAATTCCGGGACACCCAAGCCACAAATGTCTTCTTGTTTCTTGTTGGCCATGAAAGACGACAGTATCGATGGCATCTATGATACCCTAAAGCAAACGGCTAAGATTTCGCAATCTGCAGGGGGAATAGGTCTTTCTATTCACAATGTGCGCGCCACAGGATCATATATATCTGGCACCAACGGAACCTCTAACGGAATTGTTCCTATGCTACGGGTGTACAATGACACCGCGCGTTATGTAGATCAAGGGGGAGGGAAGCGCAAAGGATCTTTTGCCATCTATATTGAACCTTGGCATGCGGATATTTTTGATTTCCTTGACTTGAAAAAGAACCACGGGAAAGAAGAAATGCGTGCCCGCGATTTATTTTATGCCATGTGGACGCCCGACTTGTTTATGAAAAGAGTTGAGCAAGACGCCGAGTGGACGCTAATGTGTCCAAACGAATGCCCAGACTTGTACAACTGCCATAGTGAAGAGTTTGACGCTTTATATACCCGATACGAATCTGAAGGCCGCGGACGTAAAACCGTAAAAGCGCGTGAGTTATGGGAAAAAATTCTTGAATCACAGATAGAAACAGGAACCCCTTACATGCTCTATAAAGATGCGGCAAACCGCAAGTCCAATCAAAAGAACTTGGGGACAATTCGCTCTTCCAACCTCTGTACAGAGATTATGGAATACACTTCTCCTGACGAAGTAGCGGTTTGTAATCTGGCTTCCATCGCCTTGAATATGTTTGTCAAAGATGGACAATTTGATCATGACGAATTGTACCGTGTAACCAAGCGAGTGACCAAGAACCTTAACCGAGTTATTGATCGTAACTACTATCCGGTTATTGAGGCAGAAAACTCGAATATGCGTCACAGACCTATTGGGTTAGGGGTACAAGGACTTGCCGATACCTTTATCAAGATGCGTTTGCCTTTTACCTCTGATGCAGCTAAGGAACTCAATCAAGATATCTTCGAAACCCTTTACTTTGCTGCAGTAACAGCCTCTATGGAAGAAGCGACAGAAGAAGGACCTTACCAATCGTATAAAGGTTCTCCGATATCTAAAGGAGAGTTTCAACACAATCTTTGGGGAATCAAGGATGAAGAATTAAGCGGACGTTGGGACTGGGCAGCACTGAGAAAGCAAGTGAAGAAAAACGGAGTGCGAAATTCCCTTTTGGTTGCTCCTATGCCTACCGCTTCAACCTCGCAAATATTAGGGAACAACGAATGTTTTGAGCCTTATACTTCCAATATTTATACCCGAAGAGTATTGTCTGGGGAATTTATTGTTGTCAATAAGCATTTACTTGAAGACCTGGTTAATCTTGGTCTTTGGAATGAAGACATGAAGCAAGAATTGATGAGAGCCAACGGTTCTATTCAACATATAGAAGGAATTCCAGCCGACATCAAAGAGTTGTATAAAACGGTATGGGAGATGAGTATGAAAGATATCATTGACATGTCGCGTCAGCGTGGGTATTTCATTGACCAATCACAATCGCTTAACCTCTTTATGGAAGGTGCTACGATGGCCAAACTAACCTCAATGCACTTCTATGCGTGGAAATCAGGTTTAAAAACAGGAATGTACTACCTCCGTACCAAGTCAGCCGTTGATGCCATCAAGTTTACCTTATCCAATGATGCGAAAAAAGAAAAAGTAGCGGCAGCCGCAACGGCCACAGCAGCCAAGGCAGTACCCAATCCTGTACCGGTAGAACCTCTCTCACCACAAGAGTTAAAGCAAATGCTACAACAATCGCGCGAAAGCGAAGACGATGATTGTTTGATGTGTGGATCTTAAGCAGGTTCATTCCGTAACATATAAAGCCCTGTAAATCAGGGCTTTTTTATTTGATTCACCCCCAATGTTAAGAAATTGTTACGTAAATGTAATCGGTTTGTAAAAAATATGTTATCTTAGCGTTATATAAATAAAAACAGAGCGTTATGAAATTACAATTATTTACCCTTGCGGCCTTGATTAGTTTTATTGCTTATCCCCAAAATGATGCTTTAGAGTCTACAGAAAAGAAAACATTAGTTAAAGAAGGAAAACTTGAAAAAGTGACCACCTATCATACCAACGGAGCCATCTCTCAAGAAGGCTATCTAAAAGAAAACAAACTACACGGAAAGTGGATAAGCTATAGCCCAACTGGCGAAAAAATAGCCATCGCGAATTACAAAAAAGGAAAGAAAGAAGGGACTTGGTTACATTGGACAAATGAAGGCTTGATCGAGGTAGAATATTCAGCAAACAAACCTACACGTAAAGTAGAATGGTCTAATGCGACTAGAATTGTAGACACGAACTAAGCCCTTTAAGAAATCTCTCTTAGATTCTTAATATTCACATAAAACGTTTCGATCAGATTTATTTTATGTTCCATCATATCCTTTGATTTCAATAGGATATTAAAGTATAAAGTCGTGCTTTTTGGGCTGGTTTCTGTAGAACGTGTTCTTAAGATTTGCGCATCGATTTTTTCTTTCAACGTTTCTGCAATCGTATCCTTTTTCGCCAACACAGAATCGAGTTTCGCCAAGGAGTTGTCTTCAAAAGCATTGATCGACCCTTGTAAAATAAACTCTATATGTTCAGAGATATCTTTTAAGTCTCTGATTTGACTTAGTTTTAATTTACTGTGATTATTGTTGACATGGTCATAGCTGATGTTGGCCAGATAATTTATATCCTCACCAATATCCTGAATGTGGCTTAGACTGTCGATATAAAAAGTAGAAGCTTCAAGACTCGAATCCTCTAAATTTTTGATAAAAAAGAACAGATTGTTTCGTAAATCGATAATGGATTCCGCTAGTTTGTGGGCTACTTTTTTCGCCTTTTGTAGCTTTTTGATGTTGTTTGTTGAAAGTCCTTCAATCAAAAGCGAATAGGCTTTATCTACTCGGATGGCCACAAGGGTGATGTTTTCATCGGCCTCTTTTATGACCCCTTCAAAAGAACGGCTATTCGATTTTAGATGAATCTCTTCTAGCTTTTGTGTTTGCTTTTCTTTCCTATGATTAATGAAATTTTTTCCCACAATGATGAGGACAACAAAAAAGATAGAAGCTATTGCCACAGTACCTCCTATATGAAACAGGTATAAAATAACCCCCGATACTGTAAAAGCGCTGATGGCGGTAAAAAACCAACCCCCAATAACATTCAGTACTCCAGCTACTCTATACACCGCACTATCTCTCCCCCAAGCTTTATCTGAAAGCGATGTACCCATGGCTACCATAAAGGTGACGTAAGTTGTTGATAAGGGTAATTTTAATGAAGTAGCCGCAGAAATAAGGACAGCAGCCACAACAAGATTGATGCTCGCCCTGAGCAAATCAAAAGAGGGAGCATCGTCGGTCCAATCTTCTTGATTTTTGGTGGGGAGAAGTGTAAAACGCGTCTCAATTTTCTCTTTCCACTTTAGGGGCAGTGCTTTGTTAATTACGCTACCTATCCCAGAAAATAAACGTACGAGGAAACGTGAAAACGCATTGGGATGAAAACGTTCTTTTGTCTCATACTGGTTGGAAAGATCTAAGGAAGTTTTTACGACCTTTTTGGCCTTAGAAGAAAACCATAGGGTAAGAATCATAATTACTCCAGACCCGAGTAAAAATAGGGTTGGCGTAGGGACTTTAGCGTCTAAAATACTCATGCTATAGTCCGAAGCACTGATACCCGAACTTACCCAAGCCTCATACGATTGAAAAGCAGCAATGGGAACGCCAATAAAATTTACCAAATCATTTCCTGCAAAAGCCAGCGCCAAAGCGAAAGTTCCTATAGCGATGATAAGCTTAAAAATATTGATCTGTAAAAAGCGGATTAGGGCGTAAGAAACAACATACCAAATCAGCACATTAAGACTATTGACCAATAAGGATTCGTCATTGAGAAAAGAGTTTATGGTTCTATCGCCAAGAAAACCGTAAGCCGAAGTAGCAAAGGCTGTTCCTTTAATCCCTTTTATCAAAATAAAATTGGACAAGGCCGCAAGCGAAACCGCACCAAAAAGTGCATTTTTCCAATGGCTATTTTTCCCAAGATGAAAGGTGAGTAAATATCGCGATACCCATTGCACCAGTGCCCCTATAGAAAAGGCAATAAAAACCGAGAGCAAAATCCCAAATACAATTTGCGTCGCCTTGGTCGTATTGATATAATCTCCTAAGGTGGATAGACCCTCTCCAGAAGCAAGAATTTTTATCACGGCCATAACAATGGCGGCGCCAAGCAATTCAAAAACGATAGAAACCGTGGTAGAGGTAGGCATCCCTAGGGTATTGAAAAAATCCAATAACAAGATGTCCGTAATCATTACGGCCATAAAAATAAAAATGATCTCTTGGAACGTAAAGGCACTGGGGTTGAATATACCCTTTCGGGCCACTTCCATCATCCCACTCGAAAAGATGGCACCAAAAGCAATCCCCAAACTCGCCAGAATCATAATATTCCGAAACGAGATGGATTTTGATCCTATGGCAGAGTTCAAAAAATTTACGGCATCATTACTGACCCCTACGATCAGGTCCCCTATGGCCAAGATAGCCAAAAGAATGACGATGTATAAATATAGATTTTCCATAATCAAATTCGTGTAAATCTACATTTTTTTGTTGTATCCGCCAGTCCTAAGAAATGGTTTCTTAGAAATTATGGCTATAGCCGATAGAAATTGATCTACCGATATTGCGTACAGAGTAAATTTGATTTACACTTCCAAAGGATTGAAATTCGCTTAATTCGTTGTCATTGAGTAGGTTTTTGACCTTTACATTAATGCTACTTCGCTGCCCTTCACCAAATTTATAGGACCCTGTAAGGTTTAGGCTATTGAAAGGGTTGGTATACACATCCGGCACTTCACCAATACCCACCACTTGGAGGTTAGGGCCTTGGGTGTTAAAAAATAAACCTGCTTGTATTCCTTTTTCAACATGGTTGTAGCTTACCCCCGTATTGATGAGGTAAGGAGATTGACCTTGTAAATCACGGTAATCTTTGATTTGTTCGCCATTACGCGCATTGGCACTTCTAGAATCGTATTCTCCGCCGGGACTACGGTCAAGTTTTTGACGTGATTCGGCAATGGAGCCATTGAAATTAAAGTTCCAATTCGAAAGACTGCTAAAGAAAGCCCCTAAGTTTTTTCTCAGCTCTATCTCTAGTCCCATTACCGTTGCTTCCCCAACGTTTCTTGGCTGAAAGTTATCGGGTGCAGAGGCACTAAAGGTAACCAGCTCTATAGGATTGTCTAGTTTTTTATAAAACCCACTAAAGGCAATAAGCTCTCCAGCTTCTCCGAAACGTTCAAAACGAAGATCGAAGTTGTTGATATACGAAGGTTCTAGTTCAATATTTCCAATAAAAAAGCGATTGGTAATCGGGTCATAGATCTGCGCAATGGAAGCCTCTTTAAACGATGGTCGCGCTACAGTATTGGAGAACGAAGAACGAATATTGGTATTGTCAGATAAACTATAAATTAAATTCACCGAGGGGAAAAGATCGATTTTGTTGATGATTTCCTCATCGGTCAATTGGACGTCATTTTGGTTAATACCCGTATAAACTTGCGTATAGTTTTCAAGACGAAGCCCGATAATTGTCCGTAGTTTTTCTGTCACCAGCATCTCGTTAGAAAGATATGCAGCACGGTTGATTTGCGTACTTTCAAACTGGTCTGCATCTCCAGATCCACGGGTTACATAAGTCCCCTGATTTGTTTGTGGGGTCCATAAGTAATTGGGAGAGAATAAAAGATTGGCATCTCCGCTAGAATAATCAAACTGACTTGGTCTTTTAACTTTTACCAAAAAGCTTTCGATATAGTAGTCTCTGTTTTTATTAGAATAGTAGAACCCTCCTTTGACTTTGGCTTCTCTGGTAAAGAGCTCGTATTTGTATTCCATATCTACCTTTCCTACATAACTCACTTCATTTAAGTTTCTCCAAATACGTAAAGGATCACCAGATTCACTGGGTTCAATCTGGAAGCCTCCATCATCTACACGAAAAGGAGTTACGCGTATGTCTTTATCTTTATTGATGTTTAGGGTAGGCGATAATTTCCACTCAACGGTAAAACTACCGTCATTGTTATAGTGCTTCCCAGATAAAAGAAGGTTAGTAACGGACTTTTGGTTGTATTCCAACACATCTTTTACAAGTGTATTGGAAGCATAGATAAAGTTAGATTCTCTAAATTTCGCACCCGAGGCGGTTCCGTTTTGTAAATGCAATAAATTGAGTCTGTACTTTGCCTTTTTTCCTTTTAAACTCGCACCTGCCAAGGCACTTAACAGTACCGATTCTTGGCCTAAGGTACCAAACTGCGTTCTGCTGGTGATCAAGTCAAAGTCTGCGGTATCATTGGTGTTTTTAATGTAAGAATTCGATTGAAAATCTTCATACAAACGATAGTCTTTCGAATAAGAAACAGAGGCGATAACGCCCAAGCTTTTTTCGCCTAAGTCAAACTGATTTCCGTAGTTTATTGAGGCACTAAAATCAGCAAAGCTGGTCGTATTTTCCGCTGCTAAATCTGGGCGAAACACACTGGTGATGGTGTTCAAAAAAGCGTTGTTTTGGTTGGCTCTAGGGATGGGCAAGGTACGGGCTAATGGCATGGAGCGACGGCCACTATCATATCCAAGAAAGTCGGATTTTGAAGGGGATTGTCTTAGGTAATTGCCATTAAAATGCATGTCGGGGTTGTACTCTCCCGATACCGAAATAGAAAGAGTTTTTTGAGAAGGAATATTTTTCGTTACAATATCAACGATACCTCCGGTAAAGTCTGCAGGTAATTCTGCCGAAGCTGATTTTAGGACAATAACATTATCAATAACCCCCGTAGGAAAAATATCCATTTGGATGGTATTTCTGTCAGGGTCCAATCCGGGGATATCTACTCCGTTTAGGATTGACTTTGTGTAGCGGTCACCTAAACCTCTTACATAAATATACTTTCCGCCTTGTACAGAAACGCCAGGAACATTTTTGATGGCGCTCGCCAAATTGCTCGCTCCAATCTTTTTAAAGTTTTGGGCAGAAATACCGTCCAATAGGTTGGCTGACTTTTTCTGAACCGTCAGTACTGATTGTTCTGTGTTTCGTAAAGCTTCTACCGTAACAATAACTTCGTCTATCTGTTGTGCTAGTGTTCCTAAACTTAAGTTTACTTCAGAAACTTCTCCTGATTTTACTTCAACATCTGCCACTTTTACGGTTTCATATCCTACAAAAGAAAAAACCAAGGTATAGGTTCCAGGGGCAATTTCTAGTCGGTAGATTCCGTCAAAATCGGTAGTGATCCCCTCTGTTGTTCCTTCGATCATAACATTGGCGAAGGGGAGAGGCTCTTGAAAATCTTTATCATTTACAATCCCAGAGATAATTCCGGTTTGACTGTAAGAAAATGAAAAGAATAATACGAGTATAAAAAAGAGTTTACTAGAATAGGTATGCTTATACATCAGATAAATAATTTTATGCGAAATTAGATAAAACACTTACGGACTTGTCCGTAAGTGTTTTATTAAAAGGTTAACTAAACTTTATTAGAAATCTAAAACACCTGTATCAAAAGCGAGTGTCCATCCGAGCAAAGAAGTATCTGCTCCTACATTTGCACTTTTGGTTGCTACAGAATTGTTTTCTGTTTGTAATCTAGTTTCTTGTGTGTCAATTTCAGTAGCGGTAGGCGCTGCGTTTGGATCACGATTGTCATCTGTATCGTTGGCATCAAAAGTTCCATTGGAATCAGAGGTAGCGGAAGGCGCTACTGACCACTTGATCGCAAAAATACTGTTATAGGCTTTTCCGATATCATTTTTGAATTCATTCCCAGAGAAGATAATTGAACCGTTTCGGTAATTGTCATAAAGGGTAGGGTTATTTGATACTTTATCTCCAACTTCTTTAGAAGATCCAGAAGTGACTGATAGATATTTAGTACCATCTCCATCAATTTCTACATCGGCATCTGTCCCGAAGTTGAAAAAATAAGAGTTGGTCACAGCTCCTTCTGCGTTGGATCTCCAGTCGACCATTTCTCTTCCAGAAGCAGTTATTCCAGGACCTTTAAAGGTGGCATTCGCAATGGTAAATTGGTTACGGCTTGCAGGAGTCAATGCAGCACCTTCACGGCCATCGATCTCAAGAGCATGATCAGACTCATCTCCAGCGATATAAACGATATTCGAGATATTTCCGCTGTAAGCTTGGTCAATATCGTAGGCATCATCTCCTTGCGACCATACAAGCGCATTGCTTAAGTTTACATTACCGCCAAAAAATTCAATTCCGTCATCTTGGTTGGCATAAACTTCTATATGAGAAAGGGTAGTTCCAGCTCCTACACCGCCCAGGGTAAGACCGTTAATTTCATTCCCCGCTCCGATATTGGTTCCGCCGTGACGTATAGATACATAGCGTAAAATTCCTGAATCGTCAGCATCGTTGGTTCCTCCGTAAAGGCCAAAGGTGTCTTCTGCAGGAATTCCTTCAATTTGTAATTCCTCAACATCATTTTTAAATGAACATCTAGCATTTCCAAGAATAATAAGACCTCCCCAAAGTCCAACATCAGCTGCACTTAAATTTGGTGCACCGTTGGGGTAGGTTTGGTCAGCTAGAATAGCGTCATCTTCGGCCGTAAAAATAATCGGGTCACTAGACGTTCCTATGGCTTGAATTCTACCTCCTTTGGCAATAATCAATGCAGAAGCATCTTCGACATCATTACTGGCTAAGCCTTTGATAACGGTTCCAGCTTCTATGGTAAGCACTGCACCAGATTCGACAACTACTTTATCCTCCAATAGGTGAATGGAAGTATTTGACCAGGTTTCATTTTCTGTGATAATCCCACTGTGGGTTATTGTACTTTCTGGGTTTGTTCCTGTATTTGTTCCCGAACCAGAATTCTGTGGAATCTCGGTCAGTACAGGAGTATCTTCCGTACATGAAATAATACTAGCAAAAGAAAAGAATAAACTAAGGCTTACAATTATTTTTTTCATTTTTATGTTTTTTTAATTTTTTCCAAAACTAGTTGACAATTCAACGCATTGTTTTAGCGAAAAGTTAAATCCACTCGCTTAAAGTTTATCCCAATGTTAAATCCTGACCAATCCTATAACATTAATTTAATGTAGCGGGTTTTCTGTAAACTTGTTACCTTTAGAAAAAAATTCAATGCACTGGGAGCAACTTCTTTCTCTCCAACGTTTTGGCGACACTACCAAGCGAATTCGAAAAGAACAAAATGAAACCCGATTGGGTTTTGAAGTAGATTATGACCGTATCGTATTCTCTTCTGCTTTTCGGAGTTTACAAGATAAAACACAGGTCATTCCTTTTTCTAAAACAGACTTTGTCCATACCCGGCTTACCCACAGTTTAGAGGTTTCTGTAGTTGCGCGAAGTTTAGGGAGGCTCGCCGGGGAAGCCATCATAAAGAAACACCCTTTTCTAAAAGCTACCCACGGTTATCAAGTCAATGATTTTGGCACCATAGTAGCTACGGCTGCCTTGGCCCATGACATAGGTAACCCCCCCTTTGGACATAGTGGTGAAAAAGCAATAGGGTATTTTTTTTCTAGTGGAAAAGGGAAGCAATACAAAGATGACTTAACACCAAAAGCCTACGAAGATCTTTGTCGTTTTGAAGGAAACGCCAATGGGTTCAAAATTTTATGCGAAAGCCACGAAGGTACTCCAGGAGGACTTCGGTTAAGTTATGCTACCCTTGGGGCGTATATGAAATACCCTAAGGCGTCACTTCCCTACCGCCCCACCACTCATGTCGCGGATAAGAAATTTGGTTTTTTTCAATCGGAAGCCAAATTCTTTGATGAGCTAATGAATGCATTAGGCTGTAACAAAGGGCAAGGATATATGCGTCATCCTTTGGCTTATTTGGTAGAAGCAGCGGATGATATTTGTTATACGATTATTGATTTTGAAGACGGGATCAATTTGGGTTGGATTCCTGAAGACTATGCCTTAGAGTATTTGATCAAATTGGTTAAAGACCAGATGGACCCCAAAAAATATGCAAGTCTTAAACACAGAGCACAACGCATGAGCTACCTTCGATCGATAGCCATCAATAACCTGATTCAAGATGCGGTAAAAACCTTTATTGAAAACGAAGAGGCTATCTTAAAAGGAGAATTTTCATCGGCCTTGCTAGACAAAAGCCAATACAAAGCACAAATGGAGGACATTATCGCCATAAGTGTTCAAAGGGTGTATCAATCGCACGAAGTATTGCAAAAAGAAATCGTAGGGTATAAAGTAATTTCAAATCTTTTGGACGCCTTTACTACCGCAGCAGTGCACGCCTTTCAAAATAAGAAGACCGCCTTTGATGAGTTGATTTTACGACTGGTTCCGCAACACATTCCTTTAGCAGGAGACAGTTTATATACTACCCTTTTAAATGCGACTTGTTATGTGGCCAGTCTCTCAGATGGGAAAGCCATGGAACTTTCTGAAAAAATAAAATAAAATGTTTTTGCGTTTTTTGTTTTTTATCATTTTCCTGGTAGGCTTTGAATATTACGCCTTTCAAGCCGTAAAGACCGTGACACAAAATCGTCTGCTGTGGGGTGTCTATGTCCTTTCTGTTTTGGCGGTTTTGGGGAACCTGCTATATCATAGCATGACCTTTGACCGGGCCAATGGTTTTACTCCCGGGATGAGTTTTTCTGTTGGTTTGTTTTTAGCCGTTATGGTTTTTCAGCTTACGATCGTCCTTCTTTTGTTTTTTGAAGATCTTATGCGTCTGCCCCAGGCAGTATTCCGCTTTTTTACCGAAGGGAGCCTCTCTGAAAATTATCTTCCTAGCCGTAGAAAGTTTATTTCTCAGTTGGCTTTAGGACTTGCGAGTGTCCCTTTTGCGTCTATTCTTTACGGGATGTATAAAGGAAAATACAACTATAAAGTACTTTCCTATACCCTAACCTTTGATACTTTGCCCAAAGCCTTTGATGGCTTAAAAATCGCTCATATTTCAGACATTCATTCAGGAAGTTTCGACAATGCAGAAAAAGTGAATTATGGAATTGACTTGGTCAATGCACAAAATCCAGACCTTATTTTATTTACAGGAGATATCGTTAACAACAAAGCCGAGGAACTCTTGCCTTGGAAAGATAGTTTTTCGAGACTCGAGGCATCACTGGGAAAGTTTTCTGTTTTGGGAAACCACGACTATGGCGATTATACCGCTTGGCCTTCAAAGGCAGCCAAAGAAAAAAATATGTCCACCCTTTT
>WTJB01000321.1 GCA_011526335.1 Candidatus Arcticimaribacter sp. | reverse complement strand
GCATAGCCCAATACATTTTTAAGATCTCCTTCCGATGCAGACTTCATTACTTGTTTAATTTCTTCGTAAGAAGTGCTTTTGGCTACTTTAACGGTTAAATCTACTACAGAAACGTTGGCTGTAGGTACACGGAAAGCCATCCCCGTTAGTTTTCCTTCTAAAGCAGGAATTACTTTGGTTACCGCTTTTGCTGCTCCCGTAGAAGCTGGAATAATGTTTACTAGCGCACTTCTTCCGCCACGATAGTCTTTTCTTGAAGGACCATCTACAGTAAATTGTGTTGCTGTAGTTGCGTGTACAGTAGTCATTAGCGCTTCTTCAATACCAAAGTTATCGTCCAAAACTTTAGCAATAGGAGCTAGACAGTTGGTGGTACATGACGCATTGGATACAATGGTTTGATCTGCTGTAGCCTCGTGATGATTTACGCCTACAACAAACATAGGTGCATCAGCAGAAGGGGCTGAAATAACCACTTTTTTAGCTCCGCCATCAATATGGGCTTGTGCTTTTTCTAGGGTAGTAAAAATACCAGTACATTCAGCAACGACATCAGTACCTAAATCGCCCCAACCAATATCACTTGGGTTGCGTTCCGCTGAAATTTTTACGCGATGCCCGTCTACGACTAAATCTCCATCTACTACTTCTACTGTTCCGTCATATTTACCATGAACCGAGTCGTATTTTAAGAGATAAGCAAGATGCTCTACGTCAAGGAGATCATTTACCCCTACAACGGTCACATCTTCCTGCTTCATAGCCGAACGAAATACTAATCTCCCGATACGACCAAATCCATTAATTCCAATTTTTAAAGACATAATTAAGTTTGATTAAAATTATTGTTTGATGTTTGATGTTTGATGTTTGTGTTTAAATCGATAAAATGTCCGCAACTCTAAGCAGATTGTTGTTGATTTCGGACTTGCCTTTGATTGCTTTTTCTAAGGGGGTTAAAACCATTTTGTCATCAATGACGCCTACCATTACATTAGAAGCGCCTTCACGTAATTTCTCCACGGCATGCACACCCATTCGAGAAGCTAAAACGCGGTCAAAACAGCTCGGTGCTCCCCCGCGTTGCATGTGCCCTAGTACAGAAACCCGAACTTCATAATAGGGAAGATTCGTTTCTATGTACTTTGCAATTTCAAAGACATTTTCTCCTGTTTTGTCTCCCTCAGCAACTACTACGATACTGGAAGACTTCCCTGATTTTTCGCTTCGTTGGAGGGATTCTAACATTTGGTCTAAACCTCGGTTTTCTTCGGGGATTAGAATTTCTTCTGCTCCTGCGCCAATGCCTGAGTTGAGGGCAATATGACCTGCATCTCTTCCCATAACTTCAACAATAAATAATCGGTTATGTGAAGATGCCGTATCGCGAATTTTATCGATGACCTCTACTACGGTATTCAATGCGGTATCGTACCCAAGGGTATAGCGCGTACCATAAATATCGTTGTCAATAGTACCGGGAATACCAATGACGGGTACATTGTGCTCTTGCTGAAATATCATGGCGCCTGTAAAAGACCCATCTCCACCAATGACCACAAGGGCATCTATACCTTTGTCTTGAATGTTTTTATAGGCTTTGGCTCTGCCTTCTGGGGTTCTAAATTCCAAGCAGCGTGCAGACTTTAAAAAAGTTCCCCCTTTGTTGACTATATTGTTTACACTTCTGGCATTCATCAACTTCATGTTTCCGTCAATCAGCCCCTGATAGCCTTGGTAAACACCATAACACTCTATATCATAAAAAGCGCAAGAACGCACCACGGCGCGTACGGCAGCATTCATCCCTGGGGCATCTCCACCTGAAGTAAGTACAGCAATCTTGTTTGGTTTCTTCATTCTACTTCAAAATCTTCCAAAAATACATATTTTCGCTTCAACCGTAAGATAATTGTTATTAGGAAAAGGGAAAAGTTGATTCTAAAACGTTTTAGTTGCGTTTCGTTACAAACTCAATCGCTGACGAATTGTCAAGATTATCCTGGTTTTTTTGAGGAGAACTGGCTTCTTTCTTGATCTTTTGAATCAATTCTCTAAAATTGTCAAAGTCTACCTGATAGGAAAGCCCTACACCTTGGGTATAGCCTATTTCGTCTCCTAAATACCGAAATTCATTTTCTTTATTAAAAACTTTTGCCTTTAGGGTTCCGTCTTCGTTCAAAATAAAGTCAATTTGAACATCCCCCACGATCAAGGTTTCTTCTACCCCACCCACAGGCACCCCTATCTTACCGTTGATTAAAATTTTATCGCTTATTTGTGTGGTCAAGGTTACCCCGATACGGTCTTCTGTTCTCGTGTCCAAAAATGGGGTTTCATCTCCTTTTAAATAATTTACGCCAACATCAAGCTTCCCTGAGTTTGACCCCAACAGTGTACTAAAAACATCGGAAGCTTTTTCGTAAAGATTATTGGCAATTCCTTGAACGGATAGGGAAACATCACTGATAAATACCCCTTGTGACAATAACGAGAGGGCTTGTAATTGTCTTCTTTGCTGGTCAGCGAGGCGGTAACTTATTTCTGATTTCACTACACTAGAGGCATTGGGAAAAATAATTTCAAACACCGGATCATCAGGCTTTAAAAGGTTTCCTTGTAGCTGAATTTTTACTTCGGTTGGGATTTTTTTATTGAAGTTAGGATTGTCCACTAACAGCGCAGGATTGGCTCCCCCAGGGACTTCGTATACTGCTTCCAGGTTCATTTGCGCTTCTACAGGGTCCCCCTCCCAAACAATGGTTCCCCCTTCCAATACACTGAACTTTTTGTCAATAAGACTCAAATTTTTGAAATTGTATATCCCAGAGGTGGTAATAAAATCTCCCCATATATTGAACTTCCCATCGATATTGGATTCGATTAAAATATTACCGGCCCCACGCCCCGAAAGCGTAGAACCAGAGGACTGGTCTACGACTATTTCGATTTCTGCATTTTGATTTACATCCAAATCAAAATTCATTTCAAAACCTCTAAAATCATTGTCTATATCCGAAATTTTAGCGGTTACAGGATTAGCATTGTAAGTGTTTTTGGGTAAAAAGTCGATAAAATTTATATCCGACAATCCCTTGTCTTCATTCCAAGGGATGGTTAAGGTGGTCCCCTCTGCCGTAGTCCCATTTACATCAAGGGTAAGTGACTTTGTGGGGCCTTGTAAGCG
>WTJB01000033.1:10283-12045 GCA_011526335.1 Candidatus Arcticimaribacter sp. | reverse complement strand
TTTTTTGCGGTCTGGACGGGACTCGAACCCGCGACCCCATGCGTGACAGGCATGTATTCTAACCAACTGAACTACCAGACCTATAGAACGGTTGCAAATATACACTGCATTTTCTTTTGAACAAATAATTTTACAAGGAAAATCTAAGCTTCAACAATAAATTACTCTTACAAGAAATGTGGCAATAAAAAAGGGGATTGTTTAACATTTTCTCATATTGGTTTTGTTTTTGTTAATATATTGTTAATTTTAGCTCCTCCAATATTTAACTGGAGTTTAATTATATTAACTATTTTATTCAAAATGAAAAAAACAATCCTAAGTGTTTTCACTTTCGCACTCTCTGCGCTTGCCTTTGCGCAAGTAGGCGGTACGGTTAGTGACGACCAAAACAATCCGCTACCCGGAGCTAGTGTAGTCATCAAAGGAACTACCACCGGAGCAACAACAGATTTTGATGGAGTATTCTCTATCGACGCAAACCAAGGCGATGTACTTATCGTCTCATTTGTGGGATTTGAAACCCAAGAAGTCACCTATGATGGTGGTGAGCTTGCCATTAACATGGCACAAGGGCTTTCATTGGACGAGGTTTTAGTAACGGGTAACCGTAACAAACCTAGAACAGCCATTGATTCTGCAGTGCCTATTGACAATATCAGAACTTCTGATATCCTCAATG
Source organism: Candidatus Arcticimaribacter sp. (assembly GCA_011526335.1). Taxonomy (GTDB): domain Bacteria; phylum Bacteroidota; class Bacteroidia; order Flavobacteriales; family Flavobacteriaceae; genus Arcticimaribacter. Next base: position 11,363 of record WTJB01000033.1, on the reverse strand, counting down.
TAGGAGAAGCTTCTATTGAACGTGCATTAACGTTTGCTATTCCTTCTTTCAACTCGCAAGATCAAGCCATTTCAGATGCAACGGCTGGTTTCTCTCCTGCGGATATTCGTGGTTTAGGGCCTTCACGTACATTGGTACTTATCAACGGAAAACGGGTTAACCAACAAGCACAAGCTTACCTTAACAGAACACCTGGAAAAGGGGAAGTAGGGGTAAACTTAAAGGCTATCCCAATGGCTGCTGTAGAACGTATTGAGGTACTTCGTGACGGAGCTTCTTCGCAATACGGATCGGAAGCGATGGCTGGGGTAATGAACTTTATCCTTAGAAAAGATTCTGCTTTCTCTACCATTAATGTAGGAACGGGCATCACTTCTGCGGGTGATGGTTTCCAGTTTAATGTAGACTACAACACCACATTGCCTTTTGGGAATGGTGGACGTGTAAATTTTACCTTAGGGTATATGGACCAAGAGTTAACCAACCGTGCCGGTTCTCCAGGACTTAGCTCTGGAGATGTTGATGCTGTTAATGGTCCTGCTCACGTAGTTGCATGGGCAAGAAACAATCCGACCCTAGGGATGATTGTAGGACGTCCTGACCTAAAGCAAAAAAATGTATTGGTAAACATTTCGCACCCTGTTGGCGAAAACTCTGAGTTCTACACCACGCACAGTTATTCTGATCGTTGGAACCGCTCATTTGCCTACTACCGTCACCCGGCTTGGAGAGGCGATGTCGACGCTTCCCTTTTCTTAGCTCCTGCTGGGCAATTTGAAGGGTACCACCCAACATTTGAAGGAGATATCCAAGATCATTTTAACGTTATCGGATTAGACCTAGACTTAGGAAACGACTGGCGTGTAGATCTATCGGTTACCCATGGTAAAAACAGTATTGATTACACCGTTAATCGTTCGGTTAACAGAAGTTACCTTGCAGAAAACGAATGGAGTCCTAGAACCTTTAAACCTGGAGGATACACCTTTAGCAACGTCATCCAAAATGCAGATTTCACCAAAACATTTAGCGATAAAGTATCGTTCTCTGCAGGTTTAGAGCTAAAAGAAGAAACCTTTG
>WTJB01000033.1:5172-10273 GCA_011526335.1 Candidatus Arcticimaribacter sp. | reverse complement strand
AGAAGGAGAATGGACCAGGAATAACATAGGTATCTACTCTGGGGTAGATGTTGATTTTACCGATAAACTTTTGGTTTCTGTTGCAGGTAGATATGAAGACTACTCTGATGCAGGGGACAACTTTAGCTGGAAGTTGGCTTCTCGTTACAAAATCAGCGAAACGACAGCCTTACGTGCTAGTGTTTCTACAGGATTTAGAGCACCATCCCTACACCAACAAAAGATTTCAAATACCCAATACATCATTGTTGCTGGATCTACAGAGCCTTTATTACAAGGAACGATCCAAAATGGTACAGCTGAGGCGCGTTCATTGGGAATCCAAGACTTGACGAACGAAACTTCTCAAAACTTTACGGCAGGGATTACCTTTGGTAATGGAAATGGACTTTCAGGAAGTTTAGATTTCTACAACATCAAAGTGAATGATCGTGTACTCTTTACCTCACAGATTTCTGGTCAGCCAGGTACTGATCTTGCTACACGTCTTCAGCAAGCTGGTGTTGTAGCGGTTCAAGCATGGATCAATGCAGGGAATACAAATACTACAGGACTTGACTTTGTAATTAACTGGAAAAAAGACAACTTGAATGTTGGACTTAACGGGAATTTAAACAAAACGACTATTGATAGTATTGACACTCCTAGCGAACTGGGTTCTGTTGAAATTTTTGATCGTAGAGAACAAAGTTTAATTACCAACTCTCGTCCACGTTCAAAAGTTGCATTTACAGTTGACTACTCTGCAGATAAATTTGAATTTGGATTGTACAACACCAATTTTGGTCCCGTAACAGTAGCCAATTCAGACCCAAGCTCTACGCTTGATCAAGAATTGTCTTCTAAATTGGTAACCGATATGCGTGTAACCTACAAGTTTACACCAAACTTGAGCCTTACAGGTATCATCAACAATGCCTTTGATGTATATCCAGACATTACAGATCAGCAAACTGGAGGAACTGCTGGAGGTAGATTCTTATACTCTAGTGAAGTTTCACAACACGGTCAGTTAGGACGTAACTATACCCTAGCGTTGAAATACAGATTCTAATTTTCTGACCTTATATTAACGGTAAAAAGCCACCCATTGGGTGGCTTTTTTTTGTTACGAAACACAAAAAAAGCCTCTGGAATAGAGGCTCATGATAATCTAAAAAGGTCGTTTTACAACAAGGTGTCCAAAGCTTGAGCGTAAGCCGTCTTGGGTGCTACACCTACTTGACGTCCAACCACTTCCCCGTCTTTAAAGACCAAAACGGTTGGGATGTTACGTACGCCATATTTTGCAGCAAATTCTTGGTTGGCGTCTACATCTAGTTTTCCTACAACAGCTTTGCCTTCATAGTCAGAGCTGATTTCGTCAATGATAGGACCTACCATTCTACAAGGTCCGCACCAAGCAGCCCAGAAGTCTACCATTACGGGTTTATCGGACTTTAAAACAACTTCGTCAAAAGTTGCATCTGTAATTTCTATTGCCATATGAGTTAAATTTTTAACAAAGGTATAAATTTATTTTACCTCTACTTTTCTTTTGCATTGCTTTCTCTTATATCTGCATTGCCTTTCTATATGCCTTATTGAATCTGATAATGAAATGTCTGTTCTTCCAACGCTTCTAAAAAAGCATTGCTGATCTCTACCTTTTGCTTTCTACTATGAAGGTTTAATTTTAGCTTTTCGGCAGTATCATAGACATCAACAGCTACCGCTTTATTCCCTTTGTGTAAACGGAGAATATCTTTGAGTAGCTCAATCCGCGAAGCGTCTAGTTGTTTTAGCTCTAACTGAATCGTAACGCGCTTAGTGTTCTTTTCTAGGGTGTCATGAAGCATTTCGAAATGATTGAACTGCATCCTTGGTGGCCCTAGCTTCCCTGTTTCTTTGTTGCGCCAGCCTTCTACAATCTTTACCCGAAGGCGGATAAAGGAGTTGGGGATCAAGAAATGACGAAACTTTAGATAGTCTTCTCCAAACATTTTAAACTCATACTGATCGTGAAAATCTTCTAGGGTAAAAATGACCCAACCTTTCCCCATTTTGGTCACCCGATGATCTACCCCATTGATGATCCCCCCAAAGCTAAACTCTTTGTTTACCAAAGGATCAAGATCAGACAAAACCGTAAGGGGGTAAGAAGAGTAGTGTTTCATCTCACGTTTAAAATCATCTAAGGGATGAGCAGAAAGATAAATGCCAACAACGTCTTTTTCCTTTTTTAACAATTCTAAGGTTCCCCATTTTTCGCAGGGAGGAATTTTAATTTCTTCGATTTGCGCCCCCGTATCCTCTCCAAAAAGATTGGTTTGGGCCGAATTTTTACTTTCCTGAAATTTTGCACCGTATTTTATCGCTTTTTCCAAAAAAGTAATCCCGTCTCCATCAGGATTAAAGTACTGAGCGCGATGGGTATCTCCAAGCGAATCTAAGCCTCCTGCCAGGGTTAAATTTTCAAGGGCTTTTTTGTTGGCTGCACGTAAATCGATCTTCTGTGTAAGATCAAAAATAGAACTGTACTTCCCTGACTTACGTTCAGAAATTATGGTGTCCACAGCACCTTTTCCGACCCCTTTTATGGCGCCCATACCAAATCGGATCGCTTGCTGATCATTGACTGTGAATTTGTAGAAGGACTCGTTGACATCAGGCCCCAAAACCGTAAGCCCCATACGACGGCACTCTTCCATAAAGAAAGTAACCTGCTTGATATCGTTCATGTTATTGGACAAAACCGCCGCCATGTATTCTGCAGGATAATGCGTCTTTAAATAGGCGGTCTGATACCCAATCCACGCATAACAGGTAGAGTGTGATTTATTGAATGCATAGGCGGCAAAGGCCTCCCAATCTTTCCAAATTTTTTCCAAAACCGCTTCGGGATGTCCGTTGGCTTTACCCCCATCAATAAACTGAGGTTTCAATTTTTGCAGCAAAGCAAAAATCTTTTTCCCCATAGCTTTTCGCAAAACATCTGCATCACCTTTTGAAAAACCCGCCAGTTTTTGAGAAAGAAGCATCACTTGCTCTTGATATACCGTAATCCCATAGGTTTCTTCTAGATACTCTTCCATTGCTGGAAGGTCATAGGCAATCTCTTCTTTTCCATTTTTACGATCTACAAAACTGGGAATATACTCCAAGGGACCAGGGCGGTAGAGGGCATTCATTGCAATTAAATCGGCAAAAACAGTCGGTTTCAGATCTTTTAAATACTTCTGCATTCCGGCAGATTCATATTGGAAAATCCCTACCGTTTCTCCCCGCTGAAAGAGTTCATAGGTTTCTTGATCATCCAAAGGAAAATGGTCTGGGTCTAAATCAATTCCGTGTTTAAACTTGACCAGTTTTACCGTATCCTTGATCAGGGTCAAGGTCTTTAAGCCTAGGAAATCCATTTTGAGCAAGCCGGCATCCTCTACCACAGAATTGTCGAATTGGGTAACATACAGATCCGAGTCTTTGGCCGTAGCTACCGGAACAAATTGGGTAATGTCATCCGGGGTAATGATGACACCGCAAGCGTGAATTCCAGTATTTCTTAGCGATCCCTCTAGGACTTTGGCTTGTTGTATGGTTTCTCCAGATAGGCTTTCCTCTTCGGCGAGATTTTTGATCTCGTTTACACGAAGCACTTCCTCTGCACGTAATTTTTCTTTTAGTTCTTTGTCCGAAAGGTCAAAGATTTTCCCCAACTTGATGTTGGGCAATAACTTGGCAATACGATCGGCTTCTCCTAAGGGAAGGTCAAGCACACGCGCCGTATCTCGAATCGACGACTTGGCTGCCATTGTCCCATAGGTTATAATTTGTGCAACTTGATTGGATCCGTACTTTTGGATGACATAATCCATCACTCTCCCCCGACCTTCATCATCAAAATCAATATCAATATCGGGCATGCTTACCCGATCAGGATTCAAAAACCGCTCAAAAAGCAAATCGTACTTAATGGGGTCAATATTGGTGATTTTTAAGCAATATGCCACTACGGAGCCGGCAGCAGATCCCCTTCCCGGACCCACCGAAACATCCATCTCTCTCGCTGCAGCAATAAAATCTTGTACGATGAGAAAATAACCCGGATAACCCGTATTGGCGATGACATCTAATTCAAAATCAATACGCTCTGTAATTTCGTCTGTCAGTGTACTGTAGCGCTCTTTTGCCCCTTCATAAGTCAAAAAACGCAAGTAATTATTTTCCCCCTTTTTTCCATCGTGATCTTCTTCCACTTGATAGGCTGTTGGAATAGCAAACTTGGGCAATAACACGTCGCGTGCTAGTGCAAAGGGTTCGATTTTTTCGACCAAAGCTGAAATGTTCAAGATGGCTTCTGGCACATCTTGAAACAAACTTTTCATCTCCTCTTGGGTTTTGAAATAATATTCCTGATTGGGAAAACCATAACGGAATCCCCTGCCACGACCGATGGGGGTTGCCTGCTTTTCGCCCTCCTTTACACAGAGTAAAATATCATGTGCATTGGCTTCTTCTTTGTGGGTGTAATAGGTATTGTTGGTAGCAATCAGTGGGATATTATATTTACGCGAAAAATCAATCAACACCTCATTGGCACGGTCTTCTCCTTCCTCTCCATGACGCATTAATTCGATGTAAAAGTCCTCCCCAAACAGTTGATGCCACCATTGCAAGGCTTCTTCAGCCTGACGATCGCCTACATTTAAAATCTTTGACGATACTTCCCCATAGGTGTTTCCCGTGAGCACAATCAAATGTTCTTTGTATTGTTCTACCACTTTTCGGTCAATCCGAGGAACATAGTAGAATCCATCAACATAAGCCGCTGATGTCATCTTGGCCAAATTGTGGTATCCCGCTTTATTTTTTGCAATAAAAACAATCTGATATCCATCATCACGGCGGGTTTTGTCTTTGTGATCTTCACATACATGAAACTCACACCCGATGATGGGTTTTATTTTTTTGTGCTCTTCTTCTACTTGAGCATTATGCCCATTAATGGCTTTGATGAAGTGGAAAGCCCCCATCAAATTTCCATGATCCGTTATGGCCAGAGCAGTCATTCCATCTTCTGCAGCGGCCTCTACCAATTGATTGATTCTAGAGGTGGCCTGCA
>WTJB01000033.1:0-5072 GCA_011526335.1 Candidatus Arcticimaribacter sp. | reverse complement strand
ACATCGGCCGTTGCATTGTGGGCTTCTTCAAAACTTTCTTGAAATAAAAAATGATATAATTCGGTCAGCGTAGGTAATTTAAACTTCCCCCCGCGTCCCCCGGGGAGTTGACACAAACTAGCCGTTTCTTCTGTACAGGTGTCCACGACTGCCTTTCCTTCCAACACATCCCTTCTTTGAGCCCGTAAAAATTCGGCTCCCATAATGTTTCGGTCAAAAGAAACATTGTGCCCCACAACGTAATCTACCCGATTTAATGCTTCGTGAAACTCGTCCAAAACAACCGCCAAAGATTCTCCTTGTACTTTTGCCAAGGCTGTTGAAATACCATGCACTTGTTCTGAGTCGAAGGGAATGGTAAAGCCGTCGGGTTGAATTAAATAATCTTCATGCGCGACCAATGCTCCTTGCGCATCGTGAATTTGCCAAGCAATTTGGATACAGCGGGGCCAATTTTCACTATCGGTCAAGGGCGCATCCCAGCGCTTTGGCAATCCTGTGGTTTCGGTGTCAAAGATTAAATACATCTAGACGAAATTAACAAATAATTTAAGGGGAGAAGAACGGAGTTATTGGCAGTTATTAACCGTTTGAATTTTCCTTTTTTGTACCTTCCCCTTGAAAAAGAAAAATTAGGCATGCCATTACTGGAATTCAGCTCCAAAGGGATTTACTGTAAACAAGCTGACGTCTATCTCGATCCCTGGCGGGGCGTAGACAAGGCCATTATTTCACATGGCCACTCGGACCACGCACGCTGGGGCAGTAAACACTACATTACCCACGAGATCAATGTTCCGATCATTCAACATCGTTTAGGAAATATTGCTGTGAGTGGGAAAGCCTATGGCGAAACCTTTAGCATCAATGGGGTACAGTTTTCATTACACCCCGCAGGGCATGTTCCGGGCTCGGCACAAATTCGCGTGGAATACAAAGGAGAAGTTTGGGTCTTTACAGGGGATTACAAAACCCAAAGAGACGGTATCTCTACTCCTTTTGAACCGATAAAATGCCATACCTTTATTACGGAATGCACCTTTGGTCTTCCCGTATTTCAATGGGATGACCCTCCCCGAGTACACGACAAAATCAATGCCTGGTGGGCCGAAAATCAAAAACAAAAAACAACCAGTCTGTTGATGGGCTATTCTTTAGGAAAAGCACAACGTTTACTGAAACATCTTGATCCTTCTATAGGAAAAATATACACCCACGGCGCTACGGAAGAAATGACCCAAGTCCTCCGACAGTTTATTGACTTCCCTCCTACAGAACGCATCACTAGAGAAACCACAAAAAAAGAGATTGAAGGGAATATGGTTTTGGCTCCTCCGGCCGTCTTGGGAAGTGCTTGGGTGAAAAAATTAGGAACCCTTTCTACGGGCTATGCCTCTGGCTGGATGGCGTTTCGAGGAGCGCGAAGACGTCGGGCGGTGGATCGTGCTTTTGTCCTTTCTGATCATGCCGATTGGAGCGGTTTACTTTCTGCCATAAAGGCTACGGGTTGTGAAAATGTGATCACTACCCACGGCTATACAGATTTATTTGCCCAATACCTTCGAGAACAAGGGTGGAATGCCCGTACAGAAAAAACCCAATACGAAGCTGAAACCCTCGAAACTGCTGCAACAGAATGAAACGCTTTGCCCAACTCATCGAACAACTGGACAGTACCAATAAAACCAATCTAAAGGTAAAGGCATTGACTTCTTATTTTCAATCTGCCCCAAAAGAGGATGCCCTATGGGCGGTTGCACTCTTGTCGCACAGACGGCCTTCACGTCCTGTCACCACTACCCTTATGCGGCAGTGGGCAGCAGAAATTGCACAATTGCCCGAATGGCTTTTTGAAGAATCGTACCATATTGTAGGGGACTTGGCCGAAACCATTGCGCTATTGGTCCACCAAGTACAGGAGGGCGAAGCCCCTTCCCTTAGCCAATGTATAGAAGAAATAATCGCCCTTAAACCCAAAACGGAAGAAGAAAAAAAAGCCTATATCCTAGAACGCTGGAAAGGCTTAAATAATTTCGAGCGCTTTGTGTTTAACAAAATCTTGACGGGGGGCTTTCGTATTGGTGTAAGTCAAAAGTTAATGACGCGCGCACTGTCCAAAGCCGTGAATGTTGAAGAAAATATTTTGGCACATCGACTCATGGGGCAGTGGAGTCCCCAATCCATTAGTTTCGATGAATTGATATTGAATCCCAATCCAGAAGACCATATTTCTCAACCCTACCCCTTCTTTTTGGCGTATGCCCTAGAAGAGGGTTTCTTTGAAAAAGAAGCCTCTAAAGATTGGCATATTGAACACAAGTGGGATGGGATGCGGGCACAGCTTATTGTACGTGGAGGAAAAGTTTTTTTGTGGAGCCGCGGGGAAGAACTCATTACAGATAAGTTTCCAGAACTGGAGTGTTTGGTCCATCATTTCCCGGACGGTACCGTGGTAGATGGAGAGTTGCTCCCCTATATAGCAGGACAAATTGGCGATTTTAATGCCTTACAAAAACGCATAGGGCGGAAAAGCGTTTCGCAAAAGCTTCGAGAAGAAGTCCCTATTCGTATTATGCTCTATGATCTTTTGGAGTGGAAAGGCGAAGATCAACGCAATACACCCTTAGCCCAACGGCAAGAAACACTAAAAAAATGCTACGATGCACTCCCTCCAGACCTTCCGGTGCTATTGTCCGAAGTTCTGCAATTTTCTTCATGGGAAGCTGTAGCTAAAGAACGCGAACGGGCGCAAGAAATGAGGAGTGAAGGGCTGATGATTAAGCACAAGAATTCGCTTTATGAAGTGGGAAGAAAAAAAGGGACTTGGTGGAAATGGAAATCCGATCCAAAAACCATTGATGCGGTACTGACCTACGCTATGCGCGGTCACGGGAGAAGAACAAATCTTTACACCGACTATACCTTTGCCCTTTGGAACAAAGAGGAGCTCGTAACTTTTGCTAAGGCCTATTCTGGACTTACCGACAAGGAAATCAAAGAAGTAGATCAATTTGTAAAGCAGAATACCATTGATCGTTTTGGACCTGTACGGCAGGTAACACCACAATTGGTTTTTGAAATTGCCTTTGAGGGCATTGCCCTCTCCCCAAGACATAAAAGTGGAGTAGCCGTTCGTTTTCCGAGAATTTTGAGGTGGAGACATGACAAAAAACTCCAGGACGCAAATAGTTTGGATGATCTCAAAAAACTGTTGCCATGAAGTCAGTATCTGAGTGGTTTACGGCGCAAGGGTGGCAAGCACAAAACTTCCAAAAGCAATGTTGGAACGCTTACCTAAACGGAAAAAACGGCATGCTACACGCCCCTACGGGGAGTGGTAAAACCTATGCCCTATGGGGTGGCATAATACAAGAGGCACTCCAAGAAAAAAAACACCCTAATGCCGTCCAAGCTTTGTGGATTACCCCCTTGAGAGCCTTGGCGGTTGAAATTCAGCAGGCCACCCAACGCATGACGCAGGACCTGCATCCAGACTTGAGCGTAGCTTTACGCACAGGTGACACCTCACAAAGCCAACGTGCCAAACAGAAACGCAAACCCTCTTTTGGATTGGTTACCACCCCAGAAAGTTTACACGTACTGTTAAGCACAAAAGATCATCAAAAAGATTTTAAGCATCTTAAAGTCATCGTCGTTGATGAATGGCATGAACTTTTGGGATCTAAACGCGGGGTACAAATTGAATTGGCCATTGCTTACCTGCGTTCATTTCTTCCAAATTTAAAAGTCTGGGGGATTTCTGCAACCCTGGGAAACAAAGAATTGGCAAGAGAAATTCTTTTAGGACCCATTGAAAACTACATCACCGTAGAAGCCAAAATCAATAAAAAAATTACGGTGAAGTCTATCCTTCCCAAAAGCATGGAAAGTTTTCCGTGGCGGGGGCATCTTGGGCTGCATTTGTTGCCCCAAGTACTAAAGTTAGTGCAGAAAAATAAAACCACCCTCATATTTACCAATACCCGCGCCCAGTGCGAAATTTGGTTTCATCACTTGCTGGAAGCCGATCCTAATTTAGCGGGAAACATTGCTATGCATCACGGAAGTATTGATAAAAAAATACGCCTTTGGGTAGAGGATGCTTTACGCGAGGAACAACTCAAAGTTGTTGTCTGCACCTCAAGCCTAGATTTAGGTGTAGACTTTAGTCCTGTAGAAAACTGTATCCAAATCGGGAGCCCAAAAGGGGTTGGGCGATTTATTCAACGGGCAGGACGCAGTGGTCACCGCCCCAAAGCGGGAAGCACCATTCACTTCTTGCCTACCCATGCCATGGAACTGATCGAGTCTGTTGCTTTACAACGGGGAATAGAATCACAACAAATAGAAGACCGTATTCCTTACCTCAACGCCTATGATGTACTGCTTCAATTTTTAATGACCTTAGCCGTGGGGAGTGGTTTTGATCCCAAAGCACTCTTGCCTATTGTTCAACAAACTTTTTGCTTTCAAACCCTAGATCATAATCAATGGCAATGGATGATAAACTTTCTTGTAAAGGGAAGCCAAAGTTTAGAACACTATGACGAATACAAAAAAGTAACTGTCCTCGAGGATGGAAAGATAAAGGTCTTGAACCGTGGGGTTGCTATGCGCCACCGATTGTCTATGGGAACCATAGTCAGTGATGCTGATTTAAAAGTACGCTACCAGAAAGGAGGCTATTTAGGTACGGTAGAAGAATGGTTTGTTGCCAAGCTAAAACCAGGAGATGTTTTTACTTTTTCGGGGAGAAACTTAGAGCTCATTCGTATGCACAACATGGAGGTGATTGTAAAAAAATCCAAATCCAAAAAAGCAAGAATTCCAGCTTGGATGGGAGGACGCATGAGTTTTAGTGCGCATTTGAGTGATTTGTTAAAAAAAGCCTTCTTTGAAGAACGCAACAAAACTACGGCTGAATTTAAAGCCCTAAGCCCCGTATTTCATCAACAACAAAAGGAGTCTATAGTTCCGCAGCCCACTGAATTTCTTATAGAACGTTTTCAAACCAAGGAGGGATATCACACCGTTTTTTATCCGTTTGAGGGCTATGCCATACACGAGGCTAT
>WTJB01000175.1 GCA_011526335.1 Candidatus Arcticimaribacter sp. | reverse complement strand
CGCCATAGGGCATCACATAATTGGCAAAATAATAACTACCAATCCCTAAAAAGAAGTGAAAAATCACCAACCCACGTAGGGCTCTTTTCAGGGAAATGCCCGTAGATTTCATTGCAGCAAACTCGAAGTTTTCGGCCAATGTTCCATAGGTCATTATGGCGGCTAAAAGAACCGAAAGGGGAAGCACTAAGGGGATGAGCTTGGGAGAATAGTAAAGCAAAAACTTTAGGACGACTTCAAAATCAATTCCCTTTCCTGCAAATTCATCGATAAACAACCAAAAGGTTTGTATGATGAAGATCAACATCAAAATCACAAAAACACTGGTTAAGCGTTGAAGGTAAGAGAGTAAGATGTACCGATCAATGATTTTCATTCCTCCACTTATTCATTGATATAATAGTTAGGATACGCTTTTGCATTAAATTCAAAGAAGTCTTGTGGCAGGCTTATGTTGTTTTCTTGGCTCTTAATGGTTAGGGTAGTGGTAGTCCCGTTTTTCCCGATTTCTATCAGCCGATACATTTGAATCTTATCCGTGTCAATGCCCAGCAATAAATATTTTAAGTCATCATTTTCTTCCGCCGGATAGAGTTTTATGAATTGTATATTTCTTCCCATAACACGTTGAGCAATGTCCCATTCATAGGCATATCCTTCATCGTAAAAACTCAGGAGTTTTGAGGGATTAAAGGCCAAGTCTTCCTCATCTTCGGGTAAGCTGATGGTAATTTCTTCATTCTCTGGAACAATGGTATACAGTTTGTTTCCGTCAAATAGGAGTATGCCCTCAAGAAAATTTAGCTTATAACGCTCCCCCTCAAGGGTTACATCTCCTTCAGATTCTTGTTTGATTTTTTCCTTTTTGTTTTCTAGAACATAAGAAAAGTTTAAGCGTATATTTTTTTGGCTTTTAATTTGTGTAGAGAGTTGTCGCAGCAAGTTTTCTGCTTGTGCCGTTCCTTGCGCTGTAGCATTTACACTCAATAAAGCGAAAAGTAAGGAGAGAAATAGTCGCATATCTTCTTTATGATTCGTTGTTCAATAATTGTTCCAAAGTAGTTAGGTCAGGGACAAGAACTTGGCGGGCCTTACTCCCTTCAAAGGGTCCTACAATCCCGGCGGCTTCCATTTGGTCGATAATGCGCCCTGCACGGTTGTAACCCAGCTTTAGTTTTCGTTGCAATAGGGAAGCCGATCCCTGCTGTGCCGTGACAATTACTTCAGCCGCTTCTCTAAATAAAGCATCTCTGTCGTTGATATCAACATCTAGGGTACTCGATTCTTCGCCAACGAATTCAGGCAACAAATGGGCCTGTGGATAGCCTTGTTGGCTTCCGATGTATTCAGCAATTCGTTCTACCTCTGGGGTGTCTACAAAAGCACATTGTAAACGAATTAAATCATTTCCTTGAGTGTAGAGCATATCTCCACGCCCGATAAGCTGATCTGCCCCACCGCTATCCAGAATGGTTCTGGAGTCTATTTTTGAGGTTACCCTAAAAGCAATACGTGCAGGAAAGTTGGCCTTAATGATCCCCGTAATGACGTTTACAGAAGGACGTTGGGTAGCAATGATAAGGTGTATCCCAATGGCACGTGCCAATTGCGCCAATCGCGCAATAGGTGTTTCTACTTCTTTCCCTGCCGTCATGATCAGATCCGCAAATTCATCCACCACCAAAACAATGTAGGGAAGGAAGGCATGCCCCTCATCCGGGTTGAGCTTTCGCGCCTTGAATTTCGCATTGTATTCTTTGATGTTACGACACATGGCATTTTTTAGCAACTCATAGCGGTTGTCCATTTCAATACACAAGGAGTTCAAGGTGTGAATTACTTTGGTATTGTCTGTAATGATGGCGTCTTCGGTATCGGGAAGTTTGGCCAAGTAATGGCGCTCGATCTTGTTGTAAATATTAAGCTCTACTTTTTTAGGATCTACCAAAATGAATTTTACTTCTGCCGGATGTTTTTTGTAGAGCATAGACGTCAACACGGCATTGAGTCCTACAGATTTTCCTTGTCCTGTGGCTCCAGCCATAAGCAAGTGGGGCATCTTGGCTAAGTCTACCACAAAAGTTTCATTGCTAATGGTTTTACCGATGGCGATGGGAAGTTCCATTTCAGCCGTCTGAAATTTTTGCGATGCAATCACAGACCGCATAGAAACAATGGAAGGCTTTTGATTGGGTACTTCTATACCTATTGTTCCTTTCCCAGGAATAGGCGCAATGATTCGGATGCCCAAGGCCGATAAAGAAAGGGCAATATCATCCTCCAAATTTTTGATCTTCGATATACGAATCCCCGCGGCAGGAACGATTTCGTAGAGGGTAACTGTCGGACCAATATTGGCCTTTATTTGCGCAATTTCGATTTTGTAATTGCGAAGGGTTTCAATGATTTTGTTTTTATTGACCTCGAGTTCTTCTTCATTGATGGTGATGGATGCGCTACCATAATCTTTCAGTAAATCTAGGGTAGGGAATTTGTATTTACTCAAATCTAAAGTAGGGTCATAAGCCCCATATTTATTCACCAAAGACTGGGCTAGGCGTTCTTCATCCGTTACTTCGCTAACTTGAATTTTAATTTCTTCCTCTACAGGAGCAGGGGGTGTTTCCGTAGGTTGCTCTACTTCTAATGTTAGCGTTTCTTTTATAGGCGTTGCTTCAATTTTTGAAGGGGTGTCATCAGGAGTATCATTCTTTTCTATTTCTAGCGATGGGGCTATTTCCTCCTCATGTACATCTTCTTCCCAGGGCAAGCGGGTTTCTTCTTCTTGGGGGTTATCTTTTTTGGGAAACCACAATTGAAATTGCAAGACGACTTTTTCTGGGGTTATTTTTAAATGCAAGACGGCAGCCACCAAGCTCATAAAAACAATGAGACTCCACAGCCCAAAGTTACCCGTGTAGGCCCGAATAAAATCAGTAATTTCATACCCCACTACACTTCCTGTAGCGGGTAGAGATACGCTTAGAACACTAGATACTATTGTTCCTAAAATAAGGTAGTAAAGCCCCCAAGTCCAACGTCTGAGCAAGCTGTTTTTTTGCACATCTAAAAACATAAACAAACCGGTGATTAGCAATAAATAGTCAAAGATAAATGCGGCCAGACCGAAGAGCTGGAATAAAAAAAGATGACTAAAATACGCCCCGAGTTTATTGAGTAAATTTTTGCTTTCCACGCTGCG
>WTJB01000318.1 GCA_011526335.1 Candidatus Arcticimaribacter sp. | reverse complement strand
TTGTTTAGGTTGGTATGAATAGAATCTGAGTAGACGTCTATACCTCCCATAAAACGATTAATTGCATTTCCTCTAAAGGTAATGTCCCCCAACCCTCCTAGTGAATAAGGAGATGAGGTACTGTTTTGCGCCACTACATTGATGGAGAAAAACCCCAAAAACAAGAGGAATATGTTGCGTTTCATTCGTTGATATTAAAGGACAATAAATGGTCCAAACCTTCGAGTAAAAAATTCGGATGGGCAAATATGGGATTTTTTAATCTTTTTGACAACAATTCCGCATCTCCTCCTGTTAAAATAACTGTTAAATCTGAAAATTGAGATTTTAACTGATTTATCCGTCCTTCTATTTCAAATAATATCCCTGACAGTACCCCGGCCGCAAGCGACTCATGGGTCGATTGCCCTAATCCTTCTGGAAAGTTCTCGATAGACCCTAGCGGTAGTTTTCCCGTAAACTTTTCCATACTCCGAAACCGCATGGATATGCCCGGACTAATAGCCCCGCCATGATATTCCCCATCCGCATCTAAAAAATCAAAGGTGATACAACTCCCCGCATCGATTACTAGAACAGGAAGCTTGGGATAACACTTGTGCGCTGCAGCCACCAGAGCAATACGATCTTCGCCAAGGGTATGGGGTGTTTTATAGCTATGACGAAACGGGAATTTCTTTAGCTCGCTGACGCGGAAGAGGTGTTTTGGGGTAAATTGTCTTAAAAGGTCTTTGGGAGACAATTCCCCGCTAACATCAGAAAACAATAGGGCTTCAATCGTATAAGGTTGGATGTGTTTTTTCACTTCTTCAAGGACATTTTCTCCCCTTACCTCAAAAATATTCTTCCCCTTGAGGTAGCCCCCATATTTGATTGCCGTGTTGCCTTTGTCAATAACCAGATGCATGGATTCAAAAATACAGAAAGTATTTTTGAGAAAATCATTTGTGAAGAAATAAAAAGGACGTTATATTTGCCACCACAATTGAGGTACCTTAGCTCAGTTGGTAGAGCAAAGGACTGAAAATCCTTGTGTCCCTGGTTCGATTCCTGGAGGTACCACGTAAAAACCCTGTGATCATTTGATTCTCAGGGTTTTTTGTTTTTCAGCCTTTTAGTCCAAGCTTTTAATCTCCATTTTATATAAATGGTCAAAAAGACGATAAATCGTCTCTGCCTCTTTTTTTCTTACCGAAATTCGAAAAACACACTGCATTCCTAATTCTTGACCCAATAGGTTAAGCTTCTTTTCTTTGATGATACGCATGACTTTGTTCATCAATGCATAGTCAAAGCTTAATTGAAAAACAACATCAAGGGTACGCTCAACAATATTCGCCTCTTCTAAGGTAATCTTTGCGGAATATTTATACGCCTGAATCAATCCTCCCACACCCAGTTTGGTTCCCCCAAAATAACGTACCGATACCAGTAAAACATTGGTAAGCTCAAACTCCTGAAGCTGCCCATAAATGGGCATCCCTGCAGAATTACTCGGTTCCCCATCATCGCTGACACGATAATGAGGCCTTTCTGCACCCAATTGCCAAGCATAACAAAAATGTCCAGCATTGGGATGTTGCTTTTTTAGCTCAACCAAATGAAGCTTTATTTCTTCTTCATTCAAAACTGGGAAAGCATAGCCATAAAACTTACTCCCTTTCTCTTTATAAAAGGTTTCTTTCCCACGGTTTGCTAGGGTCCTATAGGTATCTTTCACATCATGAATCTTTTCTGGCACAATATAAAAAGAAGTAAAGTAGGGATAAAAAAAAGGCTGGGCAATGCCCAGCCTTTAAGCTTCAACAAAAGGGAGAATTAGATTCTGTAAAATTCTACTCTTCTGTTATTCTTAGCTGTGTTAAGATCTCCTTTCATCGGTTGAGATTCTCCCATAGCTTTTACTTCCAAACGACTTGCGTCTACACCCAATTTGATCAATTCATCACGAACAGACTCAGCACGTTTTAAGGATAGTTTTAAGTTGTAATCTTCATTTCCATCTTTAGAAGCATGACCTTCGATAACGATTCTACCCACAGGAGTTGCATCGAATATCGCTTTGATTTCATTAAGTGCTTCCATAGATTCTGCAGAAACAGATGTTCCGTTTACAGGGAACAAGATGTTTGAACCGATTTGATTGATGGTAGCCAAGATAGCATCCGTGATTTCTGGACATCCGTTGGCTGAAGTACCTGCCATTTCAGGACAGTCATCGTCTTTGTCTAGTACACCATCGCTATCGGTATCAGGCCAAGGACAACCTTTGTTTTCTGCAGGACCTGCAGCATCTGGACAAGTATCGTCTTGGTCTGCAATACCATCAGCATCAGCATCTGGGCAACCTGCCAACTCTACCAAACCAGCAACTTCTGGACAAGTATCGTCTTTGTCTAATACACCGTCACCATCCGTGTCAGGGCATCCTTTGTTTTCTTCTGGACCAGCATTTTCTGGACAATCGTCTTCTGGATCAGGAATACCATCCTCATCCGTGTCAGGACATCCTTCGAATTCTTTTAAACCAGGAACATCAGGACATTTATCTTTCTTGTCTGATACTCCGTCTCTGTCGGTGTCGCCAGATCCTAGTCCGTAAGCAATCCCTGCAGAATGCAGTACATAGTTTACCTCTGGGTTGTCTTGTGTTGAACGATAGCTTGTCTCAGCAAATAAGCTTAGACGTTTAGAGATTTGATAGTTCACACCAATTCCACCAAAGTAAGTGTTGCTTAAGCTTCTAGAAAAATCGATATCACCATCGGCACCGTCAAAAGAAGAAAAACCCCATCCCGCTTTAACAAAAGGGCTAAATTTTCCTTCACGGTTAAATCCGTATTTAGCCGCTAAATCTGCAGCGAAAAAGTCCAGTCCAGCACGATCAGAACGTAAACCATTTACATTCAATTGTGCCCCTAAAGAAAGACCTCCCGTTACAGCACGGAATACAGATAATGATAATTTCCCTGGGTCAAAAGACTCAAAGTTATCTTGGGTGTAAGAAATACCGTTGTTCAAAGGACTTGTAAAGTCACTCTGGATAGAAGTAGCATTGATACCAAGAGAAACCAACCAAGGGTTGTCAGCGTTTTGAGCAACAGCAGGAGCGGATGCTAAAACGAAAAGCAAAAATATGCTCGCAATACGTTTCATAAATAAATAGTGTTTTAATTTTTCACAAAAGTAGAATAACAAAAGG
>WTJB01000300.1 GCA_011526335.1 Candidatus Arcticimaribacter sp. | reverse complement strand
GACACAGGTAGCGAAAACCATTACGCAACTCCCTACCGATAAATAGTTTTTACGCAAAATTCAAAAACTTATAGGCGACCGTCACAGCATGTTTTTTGAAAAAGATGCTATGGACTGGGCGATGGGGGAAATGTTGGCCTATGGAAGTTTATTGGCCGAAGGCTTTGATGTACGTATATCCGGTCAAGATGTAGAACGCGGAACTTTTTCTCACCGTCATGCCGTATTAAAAGCGGAAGATTCTGAAGAAGAAACTTTATTACTAAACCATATTCAAGAGGAGCAAGGGAGATTTAGAATCTACAATTCTTTATTGTCTGAATATGGCGTGTTGGGCTTTGACTATGGTTACGCTATGGCAAGTCCTAATGCACTTACCATTTGGGAAGCTCAGTTTGGAGACTTCAGTAATGGAGCGCAAATCATGATCGATCAATACATATCGTCTGCAGAAGACAAGTGGAAGTTGCAGAACGGAATTGTTCTTTTACTCCCTCACGGTTATGAAGGTCAAGGAGCAGAACATTCATCGGCAAGGATAGAACGTTACTTACAGTTATGTGCTAAAGACAATATGTATGTAGCCAACTGTTCCACTCCTGCCAATATGTTCCACATTTTGCGCAGACAGATGAAATCTTCCTTTAGAAAACCTTTGATCGTATTTACCCCTAAAAGTTTACTGCGCCATCCCTTGGTTGTATCTCCTTTAGAGGAATTTACTTCTGGACGTTTTCAAGCCCTTATTCCAGATACTGTAGTCACACCAAAACAAGCCAAGAAACTTGTTTTTTGTACGGGTAAATTTTATTACGATCTTTTAAAAGCGAGAGAAGAAAAAGAAGCGATGGATGTTGCTCTTGTTCGTATAGAACAACTCTTCCCACTCCCTGCAGAAGAAATGCGTAAGGTACTAAAAGCCTATGCAGCAGTAGAAGAAGTAGTATGGGCCCAAGAGGAACCCCGAAATATGGGTATCTGGTCTCACTTATTATTACATTTCCCAGAAGCCGTAAATTTCCGTCCAGCAACACGTAGGTTCTATGGAACACCAGCAGCGGGAAGTGCAACACGATTCAATAAACGCCATCAAGAAGTGATTGAATATGTATTCGACCCTTCGAAAGACAACCTAATACGCAAGACAAAATAAATACCGTTTTTTATGATTTTAGAAATGAAAGTCCCCTCTCCAGGAGAATCTATCACAGAAGTAGAAATCGCTCAATGGCTCGTTGAGGATGGGGATTATGTGGAAAAAGATCAAGCCATAGCTGAAGTAGATTCAGACAAGGCCACCTTAGAACTTCCAGCTGAGGTAAGTGGAACCATTACCCTGAAAGCGGAAGAAGGGGATGCTGTAGCTGTAGGACAAGTGGTTTGTCTGATTGATACAGATGGACAACCCAAAGAAGGTGCTGCAAGCGCTGCTCCAGAAAAAACGGAAGAAGCCCCTAAGGCAGAGGTCGCTGCTACTCCAGAAAGCACAACCTATGCCACAGGAACAGCTTCTCCTGCAGCCAAAAAAATATTAGAAGAAAAAGGAATCGCAGCGGCAGATATTAAAGGTACAGGTAGAGACGGTAGGGTAACAAAACAGGACGCTGTAGCAGCGGTTCCTGCAATGGGTACCCCACCCGTACACGGTGTTCGCGATACTTCCACCAAAAAAATGTCTTTGCTCAGAAGAAAAGTAGCCGAAAGACTGGTAAGTGCCAAAAATGAAACGGCTATGTTGACAACATTCAACGAAGCCAATATGTCGCCTATTTTTGCTTTGCGTAATCAATACAAAGAGCAATTCAAAGAAAAACACGGGGTTGGTCTGGGCTTTATGAGCTTTTTCACCAAAGCTGTAGTGCGTGCATTGCAAGAATTTCCGGACGTCAATTCTATGATTGATGGAGATCATCAGATCAAGTTTGATTATTGCGATATCAGTGTTGCGGTATCGGGCCCAAAAGGTCTTATGGTACCTGTTGTACGCAATGCAGAAATGCTTTCTTTTAGAGGAGTAGAAGCCGAAATCAAGCGTTTGGCCATTCGTGCTCGTGAGGGACAAATTACGGTAGACGAAATGACAGGAGGTACCTTTACCATTTCTAATGGAGGGGTGTTTGGATCCATGTTATCTACCCCAATTATCAACCCTCCACAATCTGGAATTTTAGGAATGCACAACATTATCGAACGCCCGATAGCCGTAGAGGGTAAGGTAGAAATTCATCCGATGATGTACCTCGCGCTTTCCTATGACCATAGAATCATTGATGGTAAAGAGTCTGTTGGGTTTTTAGTAGCGGTTAAAGAAGCCCTCGAAAATCCGATAGAATTATTAATGAATAATGATCCGAAAAAAGCGTTGGAGCTTTAATTCGATCAAATAAAATGACTATGAGGTAGTTTGGGTTTTCCAGGCTACCTTTTTTTATTTCTGTTGTTTGATTCTCGATGATTTTTTTGAGAAAAAGGCTAAAACAATGGTCTTGCTCTGGTTTTTGCTAAAGAGGGCTTTTTGGGGAAAAGGAAGTTTACTTTAGTGTAAGAAGAAGTCGTTTTGCTTTGTAATCAATTACAGCGGATAAAGACGCCAAAAGATCGGCCCCAAGAATTCCATCAATAGGGGATTCTCCTTGTTCTTCTAAAGCCGAATTAATCGCTTCCATATCAATGAGCATAAACTCTACTTGAGACAATTCTTGATCTTGGTGACCTAGGCAGCTCTCTTGACTTGCTTGCGCACGTAGTTTTTCATTACCCGCGCCGGTCACAGAAAGGGGTTCCCCCGCAATAGCCAATTCATATTGCTCCGCCAAAGCTATTTCCATACAGCTGTTGGAGGCTCCCGTGTCAATTAAAAATACTCCTTTATGTCCATTGACTGTAAAGCGACCTAAAAGATGTTTACTAGCACTAAATCGTAAGGGAATGCTTATGGTGGTTGCGGATTTAATCAAAGCTAAACTTTTCGCTAAAGATACTTAATTGGACGCTAAGCGGAGAGAAAGCCCTATTTTTGCCCCATGAAAATAATAGACACCCATACACATCTATATGTAGAGGCTTTTGAGGAGGATCGTGATTCGGTGATTCAAAATGCAATTGCTCAAGGCGTAGAACGTTTTTACCTGCCTGCAATAGATAGCACCTACACTCCAGCTATGCATGAACTTAAAGAAAAATACCCCGAACAGATACATTTAATGATGGGTTTACAC
>WTJB01000086.1 GCA_011526335.1 Candidatus Arcticimaribacter sp. | reverse complement strand
GGATAATGAGAGACAAACACTGTCATCGTTGCGAAAAAGCGGCCAATACCATGTTCAGGGTTCGGTACAAAACAGACAAGGTGTGGTACTTTCTTTGCAAAGAATGTGTCGAAGAAGAAAAAAAGGAAAATCCCCTCTATCAATATGGAGGGACCTGGAAAAAGTAGTTATTTTTACAAAAAAGAAAAAACATGGGAACAGGAGCTATTGCCGTCGCCACATTATTTTTATGCATAGGTTTATTAATTGTAGTAGAGATCAAGGAACGATTTCTCTAAACAGCATAAACACTAGTCCGTAACGACTACTGAGCAATTAAAAAACGAAAAAATTCTTTCCACCAATTCATGGTTGTTATTTTTTGAGTTACCTATTTATAACGGGGTTCAACAACATTTTATTATACACCCATTAAATTATGCTTCTAAAGCACCCTGAAGAGATTGTCCATTTTTGTGCATCCAGCACCGTACCTTGGCGTTTTGACGGGAAGTATTTGAGTGTTGAATTTACATTTCAATCCTTTACCGCTACCATGGCATTTGTTGATGCGGTTGCAACCTGCGCAGAACGCCTCGATCATCACCCCCGGATGATTGTAGACTACCGAACATTATCATTACAAATCTTTACCCACGATGTACAGGGAATTACTCAGAAAGATTTTGACCTTGCCGTGGAAATTAATACATTGAAAGAAAAAAAATTATGGAATGGTACATGAAAAATAGATGGTGGATCTGGTCGATCACCGGTGTCTACCTTGTTTATCGCATTTACCTTTCTTTCGCTTTTTAATCAGCAACAAATGAGAAAATTATTTTTAGCCTTTTCTGGGCTATTTTTTTGTGCTTGGACTTCAGCACAAATCAAACCGTCCAATGTGGAGATTGTTAGAGACAACTATGGGGTACCACACATCTTTGGCAAAACCGATGCAGATGTTGCCTATGGTTTAGCATGGGCCCACGCAGAAGATGATTTTACCACCATTCAACAAGGCTATCTCGCCGGGAATGCCCTATTGGGAAAGCATATTGGAACAAAAGGAGCTGGGGCTGATTTCATCGCCCAGTTCATCGGGTCAAAAGAAATTGTCGAAAAAGACTACGATCAAAAGATTAGCCCTGAATACAAAAAAATCGCAGAGGCCTATGCACAAGGATTGAACCGCTATGCTGCACTGCATCCCGAAGAAGTTTTGGAGCAGGAACTATTCCCATTGACCCCTAAACGTCTGTTGCGCTATGCCCAATTGCAGTTGTTCATTTCATCGCGTGGAGATTATTGGGTGAAACGCATCCTAGACAACGATGTAAAACTGGAAGCGCCCAAAGAAGAAATTACAGGATCCAATACTTTTGCTTTTAATAGTACCAAAACTACCGATAGAAACACCTATTTGGCCATCAACACCCACCAACCGTTAGACGGGCCTGTATCGTGGTATGAAGCGCATTTGTGCAGCGACGAGGGGACAAACATTATCGGTGCATTGTTTGCAGGAACGCCCAGTATCCTCATTGGTGCCAATCAGCATTTGGGATGGGCACACACGGTGAACTACCCCGATAAAACCGATGTCTTTCAACTGGAGATGCACCCAAAGAAAAAAGACCAGTATCGCGTGGATGATGAATACCTGACACTGGAAAAGAAAAAGGCCAAGCTAAATATCAAAATCTTTGGGATACCATTAAAGATTTCAAAAAAATACTACCAAAGTATCTATGGGCCTACCCTAAAAAATAAATCCGGTTTTTATGCGGTGCGCACCCCTGCACTCTTCGAAATTCGCGCTTTGGAGCAATGGTGGCGGATGAACAAGGCCAATTCCTTTAGCGAGTTCTATGAGGTGCTAAAAATGAAAGCTCTCCCGGGATATAACATTGGCTATGCCGATAAAAACGACACCATTTTTTACATCTCCAATGGCTTGATTCCCAAGCGGGCCGATGGCTATAACTGGAAAGAAGTAGTGCCAGGAAATACGCGTAAAACGCTGTGGACCGAAACCTATGCCATCGAAGAATTGCCGCAGGTCATTCAACCCAGTTCCGGCTATTTCTACAACGCCAACCACAGTCCGTTTTACTCCACCGACGAAGTCAACAACCCCCAACCGGAGGACTATTCAAAAGACAGCAACTTTGAAACCTATCACAACAACCGCTCCACCCGCTTAATGCAATTGATCGAAGCGGAAGAGCGCGTATCATATGAGGACTTTAAACGCATCAAATACGATCATCAACTCCCCCGCCCCTACACCTACTCGTGGATGGATATCAATCATCTCGATGGCCTAAGGGCCGAGAACCATCCAGAGGTAGCTGAATTGATCGAAAGATTACAAGCATGGGACCGCATCGCCACAGCGAATTCTGTGGGAGCCGGAACCTATTTGATGCTCTACCACAAATTACGGCCATACTACGACCAACTTCCAGCGCCCAAAGTGATTCCTCCTTCCACCCTGGTTAAAGCCCTGAAAGAAGTCAAAGCCCACATGCTGAAACACTTTGGCACCACCGATGTACAATTAGGGGATTATCAAAAGTTGGTTCGCGGCGAAAAAGCACTCCCCGTTTTTGGGATCAATGATGTGGTTACAGCCATGTCGGCTGTTCCCTACAAAGACGGAAAAGTTAAAGTTGTCGCTGGGGAGTCTTACATCGAATTGGTGAAATTTACCCCTGATGGACCTGAGATCGAATCGGTGATTTCCTATGGGTCATCCGATCATCCGGACTCTCCCCACTACGGGGACCAGATGGAACTCTACACCCAGTTCAAAACCAAGAAAATGACGTTTGATAAATCGGAAATCTATGCCAATGCCGAAAAGATTTATCACCCTAAATGATTAGGCTTTAAGCGCTTTTTGGTACACAGCAATGTATTGACTCACCACAGTGTCGATGTCAAAGCACTTGGCAACCGCTCGGGCTTGATCTTTCATTTTTTCTAGCAGCACATCGTCTTGTAGTAATTCAATGGATTTGACGGCCATACTTTCGGTATCTCCTACGTCGAACAAGTAGCCTGACTGTCCTTCGATGTTGACCTCTGGCAGCCCACCGGCGTTGGAAGAAATCACTGGGACACGCATCATCATGGCTTCCAAAGCGGCAAGGCCAAAACTCTCGGAGGCTGAGGGCAAAAGGAATAAGTCGGAATAACAGAGGATTTCGTACACCTGATTGCTTTTCCCGAGAAACTTAACTT
>WTJB01000253.1 GCA_011526335.1 Candidatus Arcticimaribacter sp. | reverse complement strand
GAGGTTATCGGAAAAGATGTAACTTTAAGAAGATTAGAGCGTCTAATCAATAGTTAACCTAAATTCAACTGTTATGAGCCTTTTTACCTATTTCATTATTTTCTTAGTGTTGTTGTTAATAGCCTCTGGTCTATTTATCGTAAAACAACAAACCGCTGCTATCATCGAGCGATTTGGACGTTTCCTAGTCATTCGTCAGCCTGGTCTTCATATCAAAATCCCTTTTATTGATCGTATTGCAGGTCGCTTAAGCTTAAAAATCCTTCAACTCGATGTAATCGTAGAAACCAAAACAAAGGATGATGTATTTGTCAAATTAAAGGTTTCTGTTCAGTACAAAGTATTGCCTGAAAAAGTGTACGACGCTTTTTATAAACTCGATTTCCCGCAAGATCAAATCACTTCTTATGTCTTTGATGTAGTGCGTGCTGAGGTACCTAAAATGAAATTGGATGATGTCTTTGAAAAGAAAGATGATATTGCCAATGCCGTTAAAGGTGAATTGAATGATGCCATGATTAACTATGGTTATGATATCATAAAAGCCTTGGTTACCGATATTGACCCTGACCAACAGGTGAAAGAAGCGATGAATCGAATTAATGCTGCAGAACGTGAAAAAGTGGCTGCGCAATATGAAGGAGATGCAGCTCGAATTCTAATTGTTGAAAAGGCAAAAGCAGAAGCGGAAAGTAAGCGTCTTCAAGGGCAGGGAATTGCAGACCAACGAAGAGAAATCGCTCGTGGTCTTGAAGAATCAGTAGATGTTTTAAACAATGTTGGAATCAACTCACAGGAAGCATCTGCCTTGATTGTAGTAACCCAGCATTACGATACCCTACAATCGATTGGGGAAGAAACCAATTCTAACTTAATTTTGTTACCGAACTCTCCACAGGCTGGAAGTGATATGTTAAACAACATGGTTGCTTCTTTTACTGCAAGTAATCAAATTGGAGAAGCAATGAAACAAGAAAACCTTAAGAAGAAGAAAGGCGGAGATGCTACTGCTTCTTAGACCAGTTATCTCTTAATCCAACGGTTTTATTAAAAACAAGTTGTCCTTCTTTTGCATCCTTATCAAGGATGTAATACCCTAATCGTTGAAACTGTACGGCGATACCTTCATCGAGATTGGCTAAAGAAGGTTCTACTTTAGCGTTTTGAATGCTAAAGGAATCATCATTAATGAAATCGGTGAAGTCTTTTTCTTTATGTTGGTCTGGTGCTTCATCATTAAATAAACGATCGTAATTGCGTACTTCAGCATCAAGTGCATGAGCAGCACTCACCCAGTGAATGGTGCCTTTTACTTTTCGCATACTTGCTTCCGTACCCGATCCACTTTTACTGTCTTCATCATAAGTACAATAAATTGTAGAAATGTTTCCATCAGCATCCTTTTCAACAGAAGTACCCTTGATGATGTATGCGTTCTTTAAGCGGACTTCTTTTCCAAGTGTAAGCCTGAAATATTTACGATTGGCTTCTTCTTTAAAGTCTTCTCTTTCAATAAAAAGCTCTTTTGAGAAGGGGATATTTCTTGAGCCTTGTGTTTCATCCTCTGGATTATTGATGGCTTCTAGCACCTCTTCTTTTCCTTCAGGATAGTTTGTAATAATCAATTTTACAGGGTTGACCACAGCCATTACACGGGCGGCGGTTTTATTGAGTTCTTCGCGAACACAAAACTCTAGTAAGGAAACGTCTATAACATTCTCTCGCTTGGAAATTCCTGCAGTATTAACAAAGTTAATGAGGGCATTGGGTGGATAACCTCTTCTTCGCATACCGGAAATGGTAGGCATTCTAGGATCATCCCAATCACTAACTATTTTATTTTCAATTAATTGTGCTAATTTTCGCTTAGAGGTAACTGTATAGGAGAGGTTAAGACGGGCAAATTCTGTTTGATAGGGGCGAAGATCATTGGATGGAGGAAGTTGATCTAGAAACCAATCGTATAAATCGCGGTGGGGTTTAAATTCAAGCGTACATAAACTATGAGATACCCCTTCAATATAATCTGATTCTCCATGCGTCCAATCGTACATAGGATAAATACACCATGCGTCACCGGTGCGATGGTGGTGTTTAAAAAGGATACGGTACATAACAGGATCACGCAGAAGCATGTTTGGAGATGCCATGTCGATTTTTGCACGAAGAACATGTGCGCCTTCTTCATGTTTCCCTGCCTTCATCTCTTCAAACAAAGCAAGATTTTCTTCCACTGAACGATTGCGGAAAGGGCTATTGGTTCCAGCTTGTGTGGGTGTTCCTTTTTGGTTGGCGATGGTTTCAGAGTCTTGGGAATCGATATAAGCTTTTCCTTCTTTGATTAAGTGAACTGCCCATTGGTAGAGTTGCTCAAAATAATCGGAAGCGTAACATTCGTTTTCCCATTGGAAACCTAACCAAGATATATTTTCTTTTATAGCATCGACAAACTCTTGGTTCTCCTTAACAGGATTGGTATCGTCGAAACGTAAATTGACGGGTGCATTGTATCGTTTCCCTAAATTGAAATTTAGCGCAATTGCTTTTAAGTGACCAACGTGAAGAAAACCGTTCGGTTCCGGGGGAAATCTAAATCTAATTTTATCAGGGGAAAATCCATTGGATAAATCATCCTCTATCATTTGCTCAATGAAGTGGAGGGAGGTTTTCTCTTCGGCCATACGATCGTTTTTTGCAAAGATATTAAAAGGGACTAGCGCAATATACTTTTCGAATCACTTTATATCTTTACGCGAAAATTAAAGCATGGGAATTATTCGTGTTCGCGACATTAGAATACACACCAACCACGGGTGTATGGAAGAAGAAGGAAAAATTGGGAGCGATTATATTGTACAGGTAGAACTCGCAACCGACTTGTCCAAATCAGCTAAAACCGATGATTTAAACGATACAGTAGATTATGTATCGATTCATGCAATTGCAAAAGAGGAAATGATGCAGCGCTCAAAGTTGTTAGAAGTGGTTGTAGAGCGAATAATAGAGCGTATCATGGTAGAACACAGTAGTGTAGAAGAAGTCACCGTAGAAGTTGCAAAAATCAATCCTCCTATTGGAGGAGATGTAGGTTATGTGAGTGTAGAACGAAAGCGAATTAGAGGTAAATAATCTGCAAGAAAAGTGTATTTTTGCTGCATGGCACCATGGCCGAGTGGCTAGGCAGAGCTCTGCAAAAGCTTGTACAGCGGTTCGAATCCGCTTGGTGCCTC
>WTJB01000167.1:1213-3236 GCA_011526335.1 Candidatus Arcticimaribacter sp. | reverse complement strand
TAGTAAGAGTGCACCAAATACATGAAGTCGCCCTCTTTAATGTCTTTAAAAAGAGGGCTTTGCAAATTCGTTATCGTGTTCCATCCCATCTGTGGAACCTTAACATTATTAGAGAAACGCACCACCTTTCCAGGGATAATCCCTAGGCCGTCTACCCCGCCTTCTTCTGTGGTATCACAGAGCAATTGCATCCCCAGGCAAATGCCTAAAACGGGTTGTTTCAATTGTGGGATCAATTGATCTAAACCTGTCTGTTTAAGCTTTTGCATGGCACTCGCAGCAGCCCCTTGACCCGGGAAAATCACCTTATCGGCAGCTTTAATCACTTCTGGGTCTGCAGTAAGCACACTGTTTACCCCCAGGCGTTCTAAGGCAAATTGTAAAGAGCGGACATTTCCCGCGTCGTAATCTATAATCGCTACCATCTATAAACTGCCTTTAGTGGAGGGAAGAATCATTTTATCGGGATCGCGCTTTACAGCGACTTTTATGGCCTTGGCAAAGGCTTTAAAAATAGCTTCGATCTTGTGGTGTTCGTTAGTTCCTTCTGCTTTGATATTGAGGTTCGCCTTGGCACCGTCTGTAAAGGATTTAAAAAAATGCATAAACATTTCTGTGGGCATTTGACCGATCATCTCTCGCTTGAATTCTGTTTCCCAAACCAGCCAATTTCTTCCGCCAAAATCAATGGCGACCTGTGCTAGACAGTCGTCCATGGGCAAGCAAAACCCATAGCGTTCTATGCCCAATTTATTTCCAAGGGCTGCTGCAAAGGCTTCACCTAAAACAATGGCGGTATCCTCTATGGTGTGGTGTTCATCTACGGCTAAATCACCTTTGACCTTAAGGTCGAGATCCATGTTTCCGTGGCGGGCAATTTGATCGAGCATATGATCGAAAAAAGCAATGCCCGTTTCGATTTGACTCTTTCCGCTACCATCGAGGTTGAGTGTAAGAGCGATATCGGTTTCATGCGTGGTTCGCTTTTGCACCACAATACGCTGATCGAGTTTTAAATAAGAATAGATGTCTTTCCACTGGGTTGTTTTTAACACAATAGCGGCCTCTAAATCTTTTGCGGCTTCCTCTGCCCCCAAGGCTTCATCATTGGCAATAAAAAGGCCTTTTGCGCCTAAATTCTTCGCTAATTCCATATCGGTCAAGCGATCACCAATGACATAAGAGTTGGCTAGATCGTATTGCTCGCTATCAAGATATTGGGTCAAAAGCCCTGTTCGTGGTTTACGGGTGGGCGCATTATCTGCGGGAAAGCTTTTGTCAATAAGGATGTTGTCAAAGGTCACTCCTTCGTTTTCAAAGCTTTTTAAGACAAAGTTATGGGTGGGCCAAAAGTCCTCTTCTGGGAAACTCGCTGTTCCTAGTCCGTCTTGGTTGGTTACCATAACCAATTCAAAGTCCATTTCTCTGGCGATTTTCCCTAAATAGGTAAACACTTCTGGATAAAATTCGAGTTTATCCATTGCATCTAGCTGATAATCCGCTGGCTCAAGGGCCAAGGTTCCATCTCGATCTATAAAAAGTACTTTTTTCATCTACATATCCATTGTGCGCAAGGCACTGATTAAGGCGTTGTTTTCTTCTTTCGTCCCTACAGTTATACGTAAGGTATTGGCACAGTTATGATTTTTAGAAGGGTTTCGTACCACTATCCCCCGATCAATTAACTCTTGGTAGCGCTTTTTACTGCTGTCCACTTTTACCAAAAAGAAATTGGCATGGGAAGGATAAAGCGTTTTAACAAAGGAAAGGGAAGACAGTTCTGTCAATAAACGCTCCTTCTCTTGCAGTATTTGTTGGACTTGCTGCTGTACAATCCCCTGCTCTTCCAATCGTTTCATCACGGCCTGCTGCGTTAGCACATTGATATTATAGGGGGCTTTTACCTTATTCATCAAGGCGATGATGTCTGGATGGGCAAAACACATGCCCAAGCGTACCCCAGCCATACCTTGCGCTTTGGAAAAGGTTTGTACGATAATGAGGTTGTCGTATTGATTCAGGA
>WTJB01000167.1:0-1113 GCA_011526335.1 Candidatus Arcticimaribacter sp. | reverse complement strand
CTGGGGATAAAAATCATTTTGGTGCGTTTGTCTTGCGCACTTAAAATGGCTTTAACATCCAGTTGAAAATCTTTGGTCAATGGAACGGAAAGGGTTTCAACTCCATTGATATCAGCACATACTTGATACATGCCAAAAGTCGGGGGTAAAACAATGGCTTTGTCTTTGCCCGGTTGGCAAAAGGCAATCATCAATTGGTTGAGGACTTCATCGCTTCCGTTCCCCAAATAAAAGCGATCGCTAGTAATACCTTTTGCTTCCGCCAAACGTGATTTTAATTTGGTCTGTAACGGATCTGGATAACGATTTACCTCAGAGGAAAAAGGATTTTCATTGGCGTCCAATAAAATCATCGTTCTTCCGTCTTGAACAAACTCTTGCCGGGCCGATTGGTAGGGTTTTAAGGCTAGGATTTCTGGTCTAGCCCATTGTAGGATTTTATCCTTATTCTTCATTATTGAGGTCTTTTAGTCGTAAAGTTACAGCATTTTTATGCGCCTGTAAACCCTCTGCCGCAGCCATGGCTTCTATAGCCGGACCGATGCCTTGAATGCCTTCAGCAGAAATTTTTTGAAACGTCATTTGCTTTAAAAAGCTGTCTAAGTTTACCCCGCTATACTGCTTAGCATAGCCATTGGTGGGTAAGGTATGATTGGTTCCAGAGGCATAATCTCCGGCACTTTCGGGGGTATAATTCCCTACAAATACAGAGCCCGCATTTTGAATGGAATTGACATACAAGTCTTCTTTTTCCATGCAAATAATATAGTGCTCTGGCCCGTATTGATTGATAAAGTCTATAGCGAGTTCATCCGTATCAAAAGCGATCATTTTAGAATTGGCGATGGCCTTTTCTGCAATTTCCTTTCTGGGTAAAACCGCAAGCTGCTGCTTGATTTCTTCTTGTACTTTCGCCAGTATACTTACTTCTGTAGTCACTAAGATCACTTGGCTATCAGGACCGTGTTCTGCCTGGGAGAGCAAATCGGCGGCCACATAGGCAGGAGAAGCACTGGCGTCTGCGACAACTAATAATTCACTAGGCCCTGCCGGCATATCAATGGCCATATTGTAACGCGTCGCCCATTGTTTGGCTACGGTGACGTATTGATT
>WTJB01000210.1 GCA_011526335.1 Candidatus Arcticimaribacter sp. | reverse complement strand
GAAATATCGCCAACGATTTCTTCGATCAAGTCTTCTAGGGTAATTACCCCCGAGGTTCCTCCGTATTCATCCACAACAATGGCAATATGAATTTTTTTGGTTTGGAATTCTTTTAATAAATCATCTAACTTTTTGTTTTCGGGAACAAAATAAGCTGGCCTCAGCAACTGGGTCCAGTCGTAATTTTTCTCTTTAATTTTTGGCATTAGGTCTTTTACATAAAGTACCCCTTTTACCTGATCCAGTTGTTCGTCGTACACCGGAATCCGAGAAAATCCCTTGTCAATAATCAGGGGAAGTATCTCTTCTAAAGATAAGTCTTTCTCAAGGGCAAAGACATCTACCCGTGGGCACATGACCTGCTTGGCATCGGTATTTCCGAAGGTGATGATGCCTTGTAATATTTGTTCGTCTTGTAGGGTGGTGTCGTGCTGATCTGTAAACTCTAAAGCTTCGGAGAGTTGATCTACAGAAAACGAACCGCTTTTTTGCCCAAAACGCTTTTCTAGAAATAAGGTGACCCGACTCATGGGGAGGGTGAGAAAAAACAAAAAATAACGCTCGATATTATAAAGCGGCACAGCCATAAATCGGGCAAAAGAAATGTTTTTTCTGTTGGCGTAAATCTTGGGTAAAATTTCTCCAAACAAGAGGATAATAAAAGTAATCAGCACTACTTCTATCAAAAGACGAAACAAAGGACTTTCTATTCCATTAAGGTAGAGACTTCCTAAATTGGCAAAGAGCAATACAATGCCAATATTGATAAAGTTGTTGGCCACCAAAATAGTAGCCAACAATCTTTTGGGTTTTGAGAGTAACTGTTGAATCAGTTTTATTTTCTTTGGTTGTTTTTCTTTTTCCTCCTCTAGTTGTAAAGGAGTCAACGAAAAAAAGGCAACTTCAGCTCCAGAAATTAAGGCGGAAGAAAGCAAAAGAGCAAAGAGCAAAATGATTTTGAATAGCTCTAGACTATTTAAGGACAATAAAAGAAAAACGGGTTCTGAATCCAAGAAAGAATGTTTAGTTAGAAGGGCAAATCGCTATTGTCTGCCTCTGGTGCAGGTGCCGCAGCTTCTCCACCCTCTATGGTTTTCTTGGTCGATAAAAAGGTAAACTCCTGTACATTAATTTCTGTACTGTAGCGGTCATTGCCTTTGTCGTCCTGCCATTTTCGGGTTTTGATTCTTCCCTCTATGTAAATGCGATCGCCTTTACTGAGGTATTTTTCGCAAATTTCAGCGGCTTTGTTCCGAATGACAATGTTGTGCCATTCGGTCTGACTTACTTTTTCACCAGTATCTTTTTTGGTGTAGGTTTCGTTTGTAGCCAAAGGAAATCTTCCTATGCTACCGCCGCCTTCGAAATAATGCATTTTTACATCATCCCCAAGGTGGCCAATCAACATGACTTTGTTTAAAGATCCACTCATAATTGGTATGATTTAAGGGTTATTTACTCTCAAATATACTAAATATAATGGGTTTAAAAATGGCCTTTAATATATTGGGCTAAGGGGACGGGAACCGCGTAAGCATGAATGTCTTTTTTGGGGATGCTGTTTCCTTGAAAATAGGCACCCTCTAGTTGCCAAAACCGAATCCATAAGCGTTGATGGCTCAGCAAATGTTTGATGGGTTTTTTGTTGACCAAAGTAAGTGTGTAAGAAGTTTCTCCCACGGTATTTTGAAAAGCAGCTTCTTTTTTTAGCTGATTTGAATCTAACAGGCTTGTACCTTCTACCAATGGAAATTGCCATAGGTTTTGCCATATTCCTTTTTCTTCTCTTTTTTCTAAAAGTAAGGCGTCGTTTGGAGTTGTACAGACAAGAAAATTAAAGTACCTGTCTTTTACTTTCCCTTTTTTTAATTTTACCGGGAACTGCTCTACTTTTGCTTGCTGATGGGCTACACATTGCGAAGAAAATGGACAAGTTTGACAGTCGGTTGCTTTAGGGGTACATTGCAGCGCCCCAAACTCCATCAGGGCTTGATTGAAATCCCCGGGCCGCTTTTTGTCCATCAATTCGGTGGCCTTTGCTTTAAATATTTTATGCGCCCCACTACTATCAATGGGGGTATCCATCCCAAAATAACGCGAAAGAAAACGGTAAACATTCCCATCAACAACAGCCTCTGGGAGGTTGTAGCTGATAGAGCCAATAGCGCTGGCCGTATAGTCGCCCACGCCTTTTAAAGATAATAACCCTTTAAAGGTATCAGGAAAAACACCATTGTATTCTTGGACAATGTGTTTTGCCGTGGCGTGTAAATTACGTGCTCTAGAGTAGTAGCCTAGCCCTTGCCAGAGTTTTAATACCTCATCTTCTGGTGCAGCGGCGAGGTCTTCTACCCTAGGGTAGCGATCCACAAAAGCCTGATAATAAGGCAGCCCCTGTGCCACGCGGGTTTGTTGCATAATGATCTCGGAAAGCCAAATTTTATACGGATTTTTATCCTCCCGCCAAGGGAAATTGCGTTTGTGTAAGGAATACCAACGCATCAATTCTCTCGTCCACTGCATGAGGCAAAGGTAATCCAAAAGCGATTAAAAAGGTAAATATTAATGAATTAGCTACAGCTTTTTATCATTTTAAATTTATATATTTGCACACCTCGAAAAAGAGGAATTTTGTTGAATTAAAAAACGAAGACATGACCAAAGCAGAAATCGTTTCGAATATATCCGACGAATTAGGAATCGACAAAGGAGATGTTCAAGCAACGATAGAGAAATTTATGGAAGAAGTGAAAGGATCTTTAGAAGGAGGAGAAAACGTTTACCTCAGAGGATTCGGAAGTTTTGTAATTAAAACCCGCGCTGAGAAAACGGGAAGAAATATTTCCAAAAATACAGCTGTGATTATCCCTGCCCACAACATCCCCGCATTTAAACCTGCTAAAGTGTTTGTAGAAGGAATCAAAACCAAAGTCCCCGTAAAATAATTTATTAATTTTAAGACTCATCTTATTATGCCAAGTGGTAAAAAACGTAAAAGACATAAGGTAGCGACTCATAAACGTAAGAAAAGACGTCGCGCCAACCGTCACAAAAAGAAATAGTGTACTAAAACACTTTAAAAAATTATTGTTCTTTGAAATGAAGCAGCAACTGCTTCACAGGTTAAATCCTGAAAAATTTATTGTTTAATCCGTGGTGAAACATGCTATTGTTTCACGACACAAAATTAATCAGAGTGAATAAAGAATTGATTATCCGATCGAATTCCTCTGCGGTTGATTTTGC
>WTJB01000126.1 GCA_011526335.1 Candidatus Arcticimaribacter sp. | reverse complement strand
AAAGCGCACTTCAAAAGAGCGCATAGAGTTATTTAAAACCGCAGGACAAGAGGTTATGTCGAGTTTGTTGCCCGTGTTAGATGATTTTCAACGCGCAATAAAAGAAACAGACAAAGCGGCAAACCCAGAGGATTTTGAGGGATTCCGTCTCATCCAAAATAAGCTGAACGAAACACTGAAAAGCAAGGGGTTAACTGCTGTGGTGGTAGAAGTTGGGGATGATTTTAATGCGGAATTTCATGAAGCCATCACCCTTGTACCCGGAAGCGAAGATCAGTCCGGTAAGATCATTGACATCATAGAACCAGGATACCAGTTGGGTGAAAAAATCATTCGTTATCCCAAAGTAGTAGTGGGGCAATAAAATACATCATGAAAGAAGATTTTTACGACATACTCGGGATATCCAAAGGCGCAACGGCTGCTGAAATAAAAAAAGCCTACCGCAAAAAGGCCATCCAATATCACCCAGATAAAAACCCTGATAACAAAGAGGCTGAAGCAAAGTTTAAACAAGCCGCAGAGGCTTATGAAATTTTAAGCGATCCCGACAAAAAAGCCCGTTATGACCAATATGGTCATGCCGCATTTGAAGGTGGCGGTTTTGGTGGAGGTGGAATGAATATGGACGACATATTCAGCCAATTCGGCGATATTTTTGGCAGCGCTTTTGGCGGAGGGGGCTTTGGGGGCTTTGGCGGAGGCGGCCAACGCCGAGCCAAAGGAAGTAACCTGCGTATTCGGGTAAAACTGACCTTGGATGAAATTGCAAACGGCGTTGAGAAAAAAGTAAAAGTAAGGAGACAACGTCAAGCTCCTGATGTGCGCTACACAACCTGTAGTGCCTGCCAAGGAAGTGGTCAAACCGTTCGTATTACAAACACCATCTTAGGGAGAATGCAAACCGCTGCTACTTGCCCAAGCTGTAATGGTTCTGGCCAAATATTGGCCAACCGCCCAAAAGGGAGCAATGCGCAAGGAATGATTCAAGAAGAAGAAACCGTCAGCATTAAAATACCCGCAGGAGTAGAAGAGGGGATGCAATTAAAAGTTTCAGGAAAAGGGAATGATGCCCCCGGAAATGGGATTACTGGTGACCTGATTGTCTTGATTGAAGAAACACCACACGATGATTTTATTCGGGAAGGGCAACACCTGCACCACGATCTTTACATTTCATTCTCTGAAGCTGCGCTGGGCGTTGCCCGCGAAGTAAATTTATTGGATGGAAAAGTTCGCATAAAATTAGAATCAGGAATACAATCCGGTAAAACCTTGCGTTTACGCGGTAAAGGCTTACCGAGTTTGAATGGTTATGGAAAAGGAGATCTCTTGGTCCACATAAATGTATGGACTCCCAAAACCCTCAATAGAGAACAAAAACAATTTTTCCAAAAGATGGAAAATGATGATAATTTTATTCCTAAACCTGAGAAGTCAGAAAAATCATTTTTTGAAAAAGTAAAAGACATGTTTGCATAATCCTTTGTGGTTAAAAAAAATGTAGTATATTTGAACTGCACATCTTTGTGCAATTTTTCTTTTTCATAGCAATTTTTTCCCATCCTTGATTTATTTGAGGGTGGGTTTTGTTTTTTTAGATATCTTTGGTTTGATACCTGCGTTACCTATGGACCGTCTCATCGAATTTTTTGAATTTCAAATACAAATCGGAAAAATATCTTTTCCGGTCAAGTCGATTTTTATCCTAGTATTTGTTTTTCTCTTGACCCGTTTTTTACTCCGACTCCTAGGAAAACTTGTCGTTAAAGGACTATCAAACGAAAAACGCATTAAGTTTCAAAGTGTTTTTACGTTTTTCAACTACTTTATTTACCTGGTAGTTATCCTAATTACCTTTGATACCATAGGGGTGGAAATAACCACAATTTTTGCCGCTTCTGCAGCCCTTTTGGTAGGTGTTGGTTTGGCGCTACAAACCTTTATACAAGACATTATCTCTGGAATATTTATCATTGCTGATCAAGCCGTACACGTAGGCGATATCATTGAAGTAGAGGGGAAAGTAGGAAGGGTAGAAGACATTACCCTGAGAACCACCCGAGCGATAACGATTGACAATAAGGTTTTGGTTATTCCCAATCACAAATTTATGACTACGATATTGTACAATTGGACAGAGAACGGGACATTAACGCGAGAACAAATAGATATAGGAGTAGAGTACAATTGCGACCCTAAAATCGTAAAACAATTGTTGATCGATATCGCATTAAAACATCCTAGGATATTAAAAAAACCAGAACCCACAGTGCTCCTTTCTGATTTTGGTGAGAATGCTCTGATGATGACCTTATTGTTTACCCTAAACAATAGCTTTTATGCGAATGCGGTAAAAAGCGATTTACGGTATGCTGTTTTTGAAGCCCTTAAAGAGAATAACATTAGCATTCCATATCCACAAAGAACAGTGTGGTTAAAACAGACACCTAGCAAGACATGACAAAAATCCTTATCATTGAAGACGAAGAACCTATACGACGTGTACTCAAACGCATTTTGTCTGAAGAAGATAGTACCTATGCAGTAGAAGAGGCACAGGATGGGGCAGAAGGGGCAAAAATGGCACTAAACAACGAGTACGATCTTGTGCTTTGCGATATCAAAATGCCGAATAAAGATGGTTTAGAAGTCCTTACCGAAGTCAAAAAAGCAGGCGTGTTTACCCCCTTTATAATGCTTACAGGCCACGGAAATATTGAGACAGCAGTTGAGGCGATGAAGTTAGGCGCCTATGACTTTATTCCTAAGCCTCCCGACCTAAATAGACTTTTGATTGCCGTAAGAAATGCATTGGAAGTAAAAAACTTGGTGCAAGAAAATGCGCAGCTAAAAAAGAAAATAGCCAAGAAGTATACCATGATAGGGGATTCCCCTTCGCTAAAAGGAATCCAGGATTTGATTGAGAAAGTAGCCCCTACCCAAGCCCGGGTGCTTATTACGGGGCCCAATGGAACAGGAAAAGAATTGGTGGCCCATCATATTCATCAAAAAAGCAACCGTTCTGCTGCGCCTATGGTTGAGGTCAATTGTGCGGCTATTCCCTCAGAACTCATAGAAAGCGAGCTTTTTGGGCATATGAAAGGCGCTTTTACCTCGGCGGTAAAAGATCGAAAAGGAAAATTTGAAGCAGCCCAAGGCGGAACTTTATTTTTAGATGAAATAGGCGATCTGTCTTTACCGGCACAGGCCAAAGTTTTACGCGCATTGCAAGAAAATAGAATTCA
>WTJB01000273.1 GCA_011526335.1 Candidatus Arcticimaribacter sp. | reverse complement strand
TATATAGGTTCCTGTTACAGGAATATAGGCTTCGGGTTGATAGTAGTCATAGTAAGACACAAAATATTCTACCGCATTGTTAGGGAAAAATTGCTTGAATTCTGAGTACAGCTGTGCCGCTAGGGTTTTGTTGTGCGCCAACACCAGGGTAGGGCGTTGCAGGTTTTTCACCACATTGGCGACTGTAAATGTCTTTCCAGAACCCGTAACCCCTTGTAGGGTCATGAATTTTTCGTTCCCTTCAAAACCCGAACACAATTGTTTGATGGCTTCGGGTTGGTCTCCCGTGGGAGAAAATTCCGATTCTAATTGAAAACCCATATTCTTTTTCTTGCAGGCTAAAAATAACCAATATTTAAGAGATGGTTTACCAAAAAACAACATTAATTAAAAAGTCGTTACCTTTGAGAAAAGCACGCCTATGGAAGAGAAACTCATTTCTCAAAAAAAACCATTTTATCCCATTTCTTCTGCCTTAAATCGGTATTTGAAGCAGTACAATCGGTGGGTTTTTACGCCTGTTTTTTATGAGGATCTTTTGCGTTTTTCGGGCTCCGTGGTTGTCTATGACGCCCAAGACAAGGATACCCTTTGGGTGCGGGTATACTACTCAGACAGTGAACGCCGCGATATAGATTCGAACCTCAAAAAAGTCTATGCCCTTTTGCATTCCGATGGGAACGAGTCTTCTTATCCCTATCTTTCTGTAGACGCTATCGATTACTGTACCTTTGGGAACTCGAAGCCGTTCCGGGTAAAAATCCGAAATATTTTAAATGACAACTTTACCTATTTCTATGTAAAACGCACCGATGCTTCCAGGGTTTATGGTTTGGAATTTGAACATATGCTTTCTCCCTACAACCTAAACTTTTTGGTGAATGATACCACCCTGATAGAGGAGCATATTGCGGGGATACCTGGAGATGAGTTTATCGCCCATCACTTGGCGCAATGCTCCCCTTCTGAACAGGCACAAATAGCCAAAGAATACGTCAAGTTTAACGAACGCTGTATGATTCGTTTATTGGGCGATATGCGGGCATATAATTATGTGATTATTCCCACGCATGACTTTGACCAAGTGGTGTATAAAATTCGGGCCATTGATTTCGATCAACAAAGTTTTGAAGGTAAACTGATGGTCTATCGACCTCAATTTTTTAAAGAAAACTTTCCTATGGTTTCCGTGGTCAAAGATAAATTGAAGCAAGATTCGATCGAGCAGTACAAAATCGAAGAACGCTCTATTTTGGCCAAACGGATCATCAGTTCGGGGAATCGATTAAAAAATTTGGTCACCATTATGCAGGAAGATAAACTCTCGCACCCTGAAAACCACGATAAACTGAGTAGTGAGATTTATAAGTTTACCAAAGACGAAGCCTTTCAAAAAAGCCGAAATATGGGGGATGTGATGCGGGCTTCGTTCGACTATGTCCTCCGTCATTACGAAAATCAAAACATGGCCAACCTGATCCGTTCTTAATAAAACGCATCCGGGTCATAGTCATCAAAATCGTCTTCTTCCTCTTCTAGGTCGAAATCATCTGTCTCGGCAGAAAATTGTTTTTCTGGAGCCTCTTCGGGTACTTCCCCTTGGGCAAAAATCAAGTTAGGGTAAAGGGTGCCCGACGATTTTTCGCCCACTTCCATCAACTCGACGTAAAAAGTCCACAACGCAAGAAAGTCATACACATAAATCAAGTGATGATTATCGGCAGAAAAGAAACTCTCTACCGGGCGCGAGGCCATACTGGTGGTTTCTTCCCCCATATCCAACAGCGGAAGTTCTTCGCCTTGTTCCCAGTTTTCGTTTGTGGTATAAAAAGAAGCCATTTCGCTTCCACCAAACCCAAAGGCTTGCGCTATGGCGTAATGGAAGTCTTCTAAACTGGCATCAGCTTCTATTTCTATATCCCGAAGGATATCTTCTTTACTGTCCAAAATGATGCGAAAACGATAAATCATAGGGTGTTTTTTTCAGTGTAATATGCGTGTAATAGATAGTACGCTTGCGCTCCAAACAAAAGCGAAGCAATCAATAAATGTATAGGTTGTGAGGCAAAGGGGAAATCAAAATAATACATGGCTATACCGCTAAGGATTTCCATTCCAATTAGATAGAGTACAGGACTGTAATATTTTAATAGATAGGGAATCGTCTTGAGTTTCCACCACAGATAGACATTTAATGCGGTGATGATGAGTGAAAAACTTCGATGAAAATAAAATTTAAACGGGGCAGGATTTAGCCATAGGTCTTTGGCAATGGCCAAGTGTACTTGTTCGTCTATGTATTGGCGGACCTGCGTGCCTAAAGCGATCTGAATTAAGGTAAGGACCAACAGAGCGATCCCCAATTGATTCAGTTTTTTTGCGGGTTTACTTTCGGTTTTTTCTGTTTTGCTGATAAAGTAAAGGTAGAGCAATAGGGCTACTATGACCAAGGCCATCCCCATATGTAGGCTGATTTTAAAGGGGAGAAGGTTTGAGTCCACTACGGTTTTTCCGAGCCAGGCTTGAAAGCCCATCCCAAAAATCACAAGCCATGAACACAAGAGAATCAAAGGACGTTCTTTTCGGTAGCGGAAAGCCAGCACGCCTACGACCAAAGTGGCTAGACCCGACAAGGCTCCCAATAGGCGGTTTAAAAATTCTACCCAAGTATGAAAGGGGTTAAACAGCGCGTAATCGTGTTTGGTATAGGGTTCCCAATTGTTTTCTGTATAGTCAAGGTCAGAACTGAAATCTTCTTTGGCCACGCGTAAACTTTCTTCGACGATGATAACTTGTCCTTTCTGATACGCGTGTTGGGGTTTCCAGTCCAACTGGCTGCGTTCTGTTGGCGGAATAAGGTAGCCAAAGCATTTGGGCCAGTCGGGACAACCCATTCCACTCCCGGTCATCCGTACAATAGCTCCAGCGGCGATCACCCCATAGACCAAGATCAAAGACACCCCAACCCAAAATCTAAACCTCATTTTCATTTCTTCTTCCTTAGTCCTAATGTTTTTCCTTTTTCAATCATCAAAGCAAATGCTGCTTCCTCTTCATTGGGAATTTCCCCTTCTAAAATTGCCTCCTTGATGGCCTCTTTTATGATACCAATTTCCTTTGAGGGCGGCAATCCAAAATATGTCATAATCATTTCTCCCGTAACGGGGGGTTGAAAGTTACGAATGTGATCTCGCTCTTCTACTTCTTTTATCTTTTTTCTTACAATTTTAAAATTGTTGTGATAGCGTGCAAAGCGTTTTGGATTTTTAGTCGTAATGTC
>WTJB01000258.1 GCA_011526335.1 Candidatus Arcticimaribacter sp. | reverse complement strand
GTCCTTACAATGCTACGGCCATTGGGGAAATTGCACCAGATTTTACAGCACCAAATCCTGAGGGCCAACTGCTATCATT
The DNA here is from genome assembly GCA_011526335.1 of Candidatus Arcticimaribacter sp. Lineage (GTDB taxonomy): Bacteria > Bacteroidota > Bacteroidia > Flavobacteriales > Flavobacteriaceae > Arcticimaribacter. The sequence goes on along the minus strand of WTJB01000258.1, from coordinate 3,229 downwards.
AAAGGATTTAAAAGGCAAAGTAACCATCGTTGATTTTTGGGCTTCTTGGTGCCGCCCTTGTAGTGTCGAAAATCCGAATTTGGTTCGCTTGTATAAGCGTATGCACGATAAAGGCTTAGAGGTTATTGGTGTTTCGCTGGATAAGAGCAAATCCAGTTGGCTCCGCGCAATAGAAGACGATGGCTTGGTTTGGAATCATGTGTCTTACCTCAAATACTGGCAAGACCCCATTGCTAAATTGTACAGTGTTCGCGGAATTCCGGCAGCTTTTGTTTTGGATAAGGAAGGGAAAATTGTCGCCAAAAACCTGAGAGGAAGACAATTAGACGCTAAGATTGAAGAACTATTAGGCGAATAATTTTACTTCCGCTTAAAAAGTAATATCCCCACTATTGCGGTTGCAAGGGTCATTATCCCCATAGTAAAAAAGGATTTTTGAATCAAAAATGGATGGAAAACCAAGGTCAGGACCATCCCACTGATGGCTCCACCAAAGTGAGCTGTATGGCCAATATTATCTCCCTGACGTTTCATTCCAAAAAGCGTATAGACCAAATATCCCACCCCAAAAACATAGGCAGGCATGGGTACAGGGAATAAAATCAGCATTAGTTTCATGTCCGGAAACATCAATATTGAGCTATATACAACCCCCATAACCGCTCCACTAGCCCCTACGGCAGCATAATAGGGTGAACTTCGATGAAAATACAAGGCGAATAAATTTCCGAACATAAGACTACTAAAGTAAAGCAGGATAAAATTGAGATTCCCCAAGCCGGCTACAGCATTGCCCCCAAAAACATAAAGCGTAAACATGTTGAGGAACAAATGATTGTAATCGACATGTAAAAAACCCGCACTGAACAAACGGTACCGCTGTCCATTAATAATTTCAAGCACCTGAAATTTAAATTGCTGAAAAAAAGCATACTGCTTAAACCCACGAATACTCACGGCAACAGTACTTGCAATCAAGATCAACAAAATAGAAGGAATCCCCGTCATACGTAAACTACTGCTTCAAATATACTTATATTTGCAAAAATTTGTTCCCAATGCATCGCATCATATTTTTGATAAGTTATCCCTTTTTAATGGGGTTGTCATTACTTCCTTTTCCTATTTTTTATTTGTTTTCAGATTTTATGTACTTCTTGGTTTATCGGGTGTTTAAGTACCGAACCAAAGTAGTGAGAAAAAATTTAAGCCTTGCATTCCCCGAGAAGACCGCAAAAGAAAGAAAAGCCATAGAGCGCAAATTCTATCGCCATATGTGTGATGTTTTTTTGGAAATGATAAAAACCATAACCATTTCAGAAAAGGAGATGAAAAAGCGCTTTGTTTTTGAAAATATTGAACTTATCAGAGATTTTGAGAAAAAAGGGAAAAGTTCCATTCTGACCTGCGGGCATTACTCTTCTTGGGAGGGCATGCTCAGCATAGGATATCACCTCAATGAAAAAGCCTATGGCGTGTACAATAAACTTTCAAATCCGCATTTTGAACGTTTGATCAAAAAATCACGTGAGCGGCATCATGCCTATTTATTGCCACGATACGAAACGGTACAAACCATCCAACAACACCATAAAGATGGGCATATCGCCCTGTATGGATTTGCCAATGACCAATCGCCAAAATTGCGGTCAAAGTCCTATTGGAGAACCTTTATGGGCGTAAAAGTACCCGTATTTACAGGAGCCGAACGCATTGCCAAAGAACACGACCTACCCGTGACCTTTGCCGCCATTACCCGCGTTAAACGGGGACATTATAAGGCTAGCATTTCGCTTTTAACCGAAGACCCCAAGAGTTTGAAAGAGAATGAATTGACGGATTTGTTTACCGAAAAATTGGAAGCGCAAATCAAAAAAGATCCGTCGCAGTATTTGTGGACACACAACCGATTTAAATACAAGGACAAAGCTCCTATACAGGCTTAAGAGAAAGCCAAGAGTTCTGCTTTAAACCTTTCAACCAATTCATCCGCGTCCTCTTGTGACGGAGCCTCTGAATACACCCGAATGATGGGTTCTGTATTCGATTTTCTTAGGTGCACCCAACGGTCGCCGAAAAGAATTTTTAATCCATCTAAGGTATTGAGTTCCTCTTGTTGGTAGTTTTCTTCTACTTTTTGCAACAAGGCATCTACATCTAGATTTTTAGCGAGATTGAGTTTCCCTTTTCCCATATAATACAAGGGATAGGTGCGCTTAAGTGCAGAAACCGTTAGCTTTTTCTCTGCTAAGAGCGACAAAAAAAGACCAACGCCCACTAGGGCATCACGCCCGTAATGCAATGTCGGGTCAATGATGCCTCCATTTCCTTCCCCGCCGATGACGGCATTCTTTTCTTTCATCATTTTTACCACATTCACCTCCCCTACTGCACTGGCAAAGTAGGTTCCCCCGTGGGCTTCTGTTACATCGCGTAAAGCTTTAGTAGATGACATATTCGAAACTGTATTGCCGGGTCGTTTTGACAATACATAATCTGCACAAGCTACCAGGGTATATTCCTCACCAAACATTTCTCCGGTTTCGTCCATAAAGGCCAATCGATCAACATCGGGGTCAACGACTATACCCAAGTCAGCTTTGTTTTTTATGACTTCCTCAGATAAATCAGACAAGTGTTCTTTTAAGGGTTCTGGATTGTGTGGAAAATGCCCCGTCGGGTCACAATACAATCGAATTGTATTTACCCCTAATGCGTCCAACAGCGCTGGAATGGCTACGCCCCCAATGGAATTCACCCCATCGACAACGGCGGTAAAATTCGCTTCCTTGATGGCGTTGACATCAACCAGTGGATGCTTGCATACTGCCTGTATGTGTTTTTCTAAGTGGGAGTCATCTCGCGTGACTTTTCCTAAATCATCTACTTCGGCAAAAGTGAAATTTTCCTCCTCTACCAAGGCTAAAATTGCTGCTCCAGCCGCTGCATCTAAAAATTCACCCTCGGCATTCAAGAGTTTTAACGCATTCCATTGTTTTGGATTGTGGCTTGCTGTTAAAATAATTCCACCCAATGCCTTTTCTTGGGGTACTGCCATTTCTACCGTTGGGGTGGTGGCCAAGCCTAAATCGACTACATTAAGCCCTAACCCAACCAAAGTCTGTGTAACTAATGTTTGTATCATTTCTCCAGACAAACGCGCATCCCTACCTATAACTATTGTTTTGGAATCTCCTTGGGCATTACGCAACATATAGGTACCATAGGC
>WTJB01000112.1:6712-12497 GCA_011526335.1 Candidatus Arcticimaribacter sp. | reverse complement strand
GCTTAAAATTTTTGCAAAACGAGATTCGGGATGCTCTTCAATAATTTGGTTTTTGTACAACAGGGCTTGGGGGGCTGAATGTTCTTCGTTCATCTTGTATAGATGGTAGAGTGCATTGAGTTTTTGATTGGTGTTGGGGTTTAGGGACAAGAGTTTTTCCAGTCGGTCTGTGGCCAAAATGGTGTTGTCAAAACTTTCTTTATAAAGGATTCCCGTTTCCAAATACGCTTGATTTCTTACTTTTTTAAGGCTATCAATGACACGCTCTTTTGTGGGAATCTGCCCAATATAAAATTCAGGGCTGTCTTTAAAAAACCCTGTTGTTGCGCTATTGTCCTTCGTGTCGCCCGAGACGATGGTCCTGCTTTCATCGGTCAGACGATTCCATTGATCTTTATTGGGGCGGTTGCCCCATTGTGATAAAAAGGCTTGCTTTCCGGCAACCCTTAGCCGTTCATTGTAAAAGTAAAATGCCGTGTTGCTTTCTTTAGAAAAAGGGAGTTTAAGGCGTTTTTTTTCGGAAGCTATTTGGGCCAGGGCTTTTTCTTTTTTTGCTTGAATTTGCGTTTCAAAATACGCTACCCTTGCCAAAGAATCCAAGCCAACTAAATACAGAATACTGTCGTTTTTCTGGATTTGTTCTTCAAAGAGAATGACCTCATCTAGACTTTTACGCTCCCGTGTTGTTTTTCTTGTCAATTGCCCTTCTTCAGGCAGGCTATTCAAAAGGCTGTCTAGGTATTTTCCGGCCTTAACGTAGTTGTTGTTTTCAAAATAAAAGTCGGCTAAATCTCTGTAGTTGGCTACTCGGGTGCCAAGATTAATGCCCGGACTTTTTAAAGATTTGTTATAGTAGATCAACGACAAACTATCTTCTCCCTTGTCCAAAAGATACTCTCCCTGCTGTCTGTAAATCAAATGAACATAGGGTCTGTTTTCAAAAACGTTCGCCAATTTAGTCAGCGCACGCATGGGACTGATGCTGTCTCTAGAAGATGTTATTTCTATTTTTTTTAGCTGAGCATGCATCCAAAGTGTTCTGGGTGCCCTGCGTTTGAGGTCTACAATTTTTTGATAGGCTTTTAGGGCAGAATCTTTCGCTTCTATGTCTTCCAAAAGTTGCCCAGCAATAAAGTGATAACGGGATTTTAGGTCGGGAGATTTTTCTGCTGTGGCTGCTTTTTGAATGAACTTACGGGCAGAGTCCTTTTCTTTTATGTTTAAATACGCTTGGGCCAAGGTGGCCTGATATAGGGGGTATAACTTTGCCTTGGGGATAATGCGCTCTGCAATGGGTTTTAGATTTTCTATCGCCAGGGCATTGTTATTCATCCGCATTTGGGTTTTTTCTCGCCACAGCTTGGCTTCATAATAAACGGATTGATTGTTGAGGTCTTTAAGGATGAAATTAAAGCTTTCTAGGGCCGGGATAAACCTTCTGTCGTAATATCGTGCTTTACCCAAAAGCATGTAGGCTTCTTGAATTTGCCTGTTTTTTTGATTTCCATTGATGTTGATCGAGTGCTTTTGTATGGCTTTGACCGCTTTTTCTTCAGCTAGGGCAAAACTAGGAATACTGGCACTGGCAGAAAAATCTTCTCCCAAGAGAAACAAGGGTTCTGTAGACAAGATGTTTGAAAAATCATCTTCGGCATTTTCTTCTAAAATAAGTTTCCCGATCGCAAGGGCTTCTTTACCATTAAAAAGAACATTGAATTTGGTGTTCAGCGCATGGTATTCTCTATTGAAGAACCGATCTTTTTGGGTAGAACAAGAGTACACCAAAAGCAGGAGAAAAAAAGAAAAGAAAAAACGCTGCGAATTTTTCAAGCCAAGGGTTTCTTTTATAACTGTTTATTCGCAAAATTAGTATGTGTCTTCTCCCGAAAAATAAGCTTCTAACTCTTTTAAAGTAGAGGAATGGGTCTGTAGATCGCGTTTGATTTCGCCTTTGTCTAACAACACTATCCGCGAGCAAACTTCGGTGACATGATTTAGGTCGTGACTAGAGATTAAGAGCGTAGCCTCTTTTTCTTTGGCCATTTCGCCTAAAAAAGCTTTCAGTTTAAATTGTGAGCTCGGATCTAAATTGGCAAAAGGTTCGTCCAGAACAATCAACTTGGGTTGCCCCAAAAAGGCTGCGGCCAGACCTACCTTTTTTTGATTGCCTTTAGAAAAATCACGCAAATACTTTTTTTGATCCCAAACCTCTCCGTTAAAAAAAGAAGAAAACCCTTCGAGCTGCGAACGAATATCTTTGGAGGCAATCCCGCGAAGACTACCAATAAACTCAAAATATTCCTCTGCTGTAAGGTAATCAATGATAAAACTATCGTCGATAAAAGCGCTGGTGAAAGTTTTCCATTTCTCGCTACTAAATACGGCGACGCTGTGGTTGTCAATACGCCCTTGATCGGGTTGTATAAGGTCTAACAAAAGGCTAAAAAGGGTGGTTTTTCCTGCACCGTTGTTTCCGACCAAACCAAAGCTTTCGCCAGAGGGAATGCTAAGTTGCTCAATGTCTAAAACTTTTTTGCCTTGGTACGATTTTGATAAATGGTTGATCTGTATCATAAGTCTACTTTTCGAATGAAGAAATCATCTCGTATTTTTCTTTTTTGTAACGCCGTTCCAAATCGTTTAAAATATACTTTTGCCCCAAAAGACCAATAAGGCCTCCTAAAGCTAGGCCCACATTTCCTGCAATGGGATTCCATATTACGGAGGGGATCCAATACAAAAGAATGGGCAAAAACAGTTTTGGTAGCGTAAACAAAAACTGTGTTAATGAGAATGCTTGGGTATTTTCAAATGCCTTTGCTTTGACATTTAATTTCATGGGCGATTTATTGAATAGCCCCCCATAAAGGGCAATCCACGCCCCAGAACCAGCGTTAAACACCCCTGCTGAAAGAATAATAAGGTAAACATCGGCTCCAAAATACAGATAAGGCAGGGCCAAAACCGTTAAGACCATAGAAGAAAAAAACATCATACGCCACTTGGCCGATATATAGGTGCGGTATGGGAAATTTTGCGTCATTAACAATTTATAGTACGCACTTTCCCAGGCCGGGACATAATTTCCGAAGGTCATGATAAAACCTCCCGTAATAAAAAGGGAAGCAAAAACTTTCATAAATACATTATCGGCATAAATTTCTTGGGGGAAAAAGAACAGCCCATAAAACAAAAACAGAAAGGACATCAGGGTCATTTGTCGAGGGCGAATGTTGCGGATGATCATTTTTAGATCATTTTTGATGAATTGGGCATAGGTTCCCATAAAATTTAACCGCTCATACGCTTGAGATTGTACCGCTTCTTCTTTTTTGTTCAAATCGCCATCCAGATACACATTGGCGCGGAAAAAACGAAAGGTAAATGAATAAACCCCTAAAAAAAGAAGAAAGAAAAAACCAATTCCCCAAGGATAATCAATGACAAAATCTAGTGCTTTTCCTGTGTATTCATGCAAGGCAAACCAATCCATATAGGTCCCTAAAACGGTAATCAAAAACAAAACAAGTACCGTAATAAAAACAGCCATATTTTTATTCATTAAAAAGACCATAAGACTCAAGCAAAAAGTCAATAAGGTCAAACTCAACCACCAAGCAAAGACCTCACTAAAAAGATAATCGTCTCTAAGCATAGAGATTGCAATGGGCAGATAAATCAATAAAGGGGTGGTGTTGTAGGGCGATAGCAACGAGCGTAGCAATGTAAAATGTACGATCTTACTTTTCTTAATGGGCAAAAGCAATAACTTTTGTACTTCGGTTACTGGACTCTGCTGAAAAAAATACCGGAACACCAAGCCAATTAAAAAAACATAAAGCATGGCTTGATTGATCAAGTAGATCGCTTCGACCTCAATAAACTTTTTGGATACCGCAGGATAAATTACCCCGCCTAAAAAAACAAAGGCAGTAATAAAATAAAGAAAAATCAACGCCATAAAGACCTTTACCACAACTTTGGCTTCCATCTGTGGGGCGCGTTTTAATTTTTTTAGCTGATGAGAAAAATACTTTTTGTGCATAATAACAAGAGTGCGTCTTTTCCTTTTTTATTCCTTAAAAAGGACTGGCTGAACCAGTAGCATTGCTTATTTTTGAAAAAAAGCTATGCCCATGTTTCATGAAATAAAGGTAAAACAAATTGAGCACATTACGGCCCAATCGGCAGTGGTTGAATTTGATATTCCTCAGACACTCCAAACTGAATTTAACTTTTTTGCGGGTCAATACTTGACCTTAGAAGCGCTTTTGGAAGGAGAAGCCGTAAGAAGATCGTATTCGCTCTGTTCTGCTCCTTATGAAAACCGTTGGAAAGTAGGAATAAAAAAAATCCCGGGAGGGCGTTTTTCGAGCTATGCCAAAGAACAACTCAAAGAAGGAGATACGCTAAAGGTGTCTGCTCCCGAAGGACGGTTTCTGCTTTCTGAAACGAAAAAAACCTTTGCGGCTTTTGCTGCAGGTAGCGGTATCACGCCTATTTACGCGATGATCAAAGAAGCCTTACAGGGCAAGGACACTCACTTTACGTTGGTTTATGGAAATAAAACGCCTGAAGAAACCCTTTTTTACCACGAGCTGCGGGCCTTAGAAAAAGCAACCCCTGATCAATTAAAAATTCATTGGGTCTATTCTCAAGCCAATGTAAAGGATGCCCTCTTTGGGCGTATCGATACGGCAGTAGTAAATTATTACTGGCTCAATAAAACTCAGGAGGCCGAACAGCTATTTCTGTGTGGTCCCGAGGGAATGATTGACCAAGTCAAGACGGTACTCAACGAGAAAGGAGTTAAGGAAGAACAGATTCTCTTCGAACGCTTTACCGCCGTACAGACCTCTACAGAACCCGTTAACGGTTTAGAAAAAGGAACGGTAGAAGTAAAGATTATTGTGGATGAAGAAGAACATATTCTCCAAGGGACAAACGAAAAAACCCTGTTGGATTTGGCCTTACAACACAAGATCGAAGTTCCTTACTCTTGCCAAGGCGGAGTGTGTTGTAGTTGTATCGGAAGGGTCAAAGAAGGGAGTGCCACTATGGAAAACAACCAAATCTTGACCGATGATGAGGTAGAAGAAGGCTTGGTGCTTACCTGCCAAGCAAAAGCCGAAAGCGCCAAAGTGGTCGTCGATTTTGATGATGTTTAGGCCAACCGGTCCAAAACCTTTTCGATAACCTCCTTTGGGGACATGGATCGAAACGCTTTTTCATAACCTGCAGGCGTTTTATTCCCATATACAGAAGTCGGAATCAAAGGATACTGCGATCGGTCTACACAGAGGTGGTTATTCTCGGGTTGTCCCCAAGCGGCAAAACCTGCAAAAGGGTGGGTTAATCCCCAAAGTGTGATGACCTCAACACCATAATTTGCAGCCAGATGGGCATTGGCAGAATCCATAGAAAGCATAAGGTCTAAATGGGCGATTAAGGCCAATTCTTCTGCTAGGGTGTGTTTTCCTGCCATAGAATATACATTGGGCAATGCTTTTTCCCACACCTCCATTAATGTTTTTTCTTTCTCTCCTGCGCCAAACAATATCACCTGATGTTCTTTTTGTAGATGGGCAACTACCTTCTGCATCAAATCTAAGGGATAGGTTTTTCCTTCAAAAGAAGCAAAAGGAGCAATCCCTATCCATTGGTGTTGTGGATTCGAAAAAAGAGAAGTAAAAACTTCCGGCAAAAGGGGTTTTGGCGGAAACTCATGCTGTTCTAAATCGATAGGATAACCCAGCCGTCTAAACACATCTGCATAGCGGTATAT
>WTJB01000112.1:0-6612 GCA_011526335.1 Candidatus Arcticimaribacter sp. | reverse complement strand
TCTAGGGGTAAAAGGGTAAGTTGCGGAAACTCTTCAAACAACGGAGCCATCCAAGGGCGGGTGACCAAAGTGACCTTTATGTTGGGGTACTGTTGGAAAAGACAGCGCAAAACAGGAAGACTCATTGCCACATCACCAAAAGCCGAAAAACGGAACACAATAAGGTGTGTGGTTTTCATTTTATTTTTTGGATTGATACAAGACGGGGTTAAGAGCTTCGTCGTTGTACATTTTCATTTGTTTGTACACTTTCATGTACTTTCTCCCGGAAGCAATGTCTGTGAGCAATTGATCAATTGCTGCCGCTAAATCTTCGTGTTGTTGTTCCAAAACGGCAAGCTTTTCTGCACAGTTTTTTTTATGCGTCTCGGAAGCCTCTTCGCGCACAACCTCTTCTGCCATATGGAATATTTTCAATTCCAATATAGACAAACGGTCTAATGCCCATGCAGGACTTTCTGTGTTTATGGTTGCTGTTGGGGCAACTTGTACGGTAGCATACTGTTGTAAAAAATAGCTGTCTATATATTCTACCATGTCGGTACGGTCTTGATTCGAAGCATCAATTTTCCGCTTTAGCACCAAGGCGGCCTCAGCGTCTATTTCAGGATCACGAATAAGATCTTCGTAGTGCCACTGAACGGTGTCTATCCAATTCTTTCGATAAAATAAATGATCTAAACTATCCGCGGGATACGGGTTAGAAAAATCCTGATCTACCGTATCGATAAGGTGATATTTCTGGATACTTTCTTTAAAAATTTGACTGGCTTGCTTGCTGATCATGAGCGCTATTTTGAGACAAATATACTTCAATAAAATGTCTGAATAGAAAAGATCGCTGTTTATCTCCGTATCATAACGTCGTAATGGGTGGGGTGGTTCCCCATTTTTTCAAAGTGGGTAAAGCCTTCTTTTTTTAGGAGGTCATATATTTTTTTGGGGCTTACCCATTTTTCATCTATTTCACAAAAGATCCACTGGGTCTGCTTAAAAAAGGCACACTTTACCAGTTCTTGGATCACAACCTCTTCATGCCCTTCCACATCAATTTTTATCCCATTGGGGAGCTCCTCAGAAATGTGTTTGTCAATGTCCTGGCAACTTAGTGTTTGAATGGTCTTGGTTGTTAAAGGCTGCTGGGGGGTGTGGTCAAGGGTGCGTAAGGTGGCTCGTCCAGAATGACCTGCCAAGGTTTGTAAAGTCAATTCTCCGGTGCGCTCCGATATTGCGGCGGGAATGACTTTGTAATTTTCGATCTGATTGACTTTTAGGTTGTTTTTAAGTAGGGGTAGAATTGCGTCATTGGGTTCAAAAGAAAAAACTTTTTTAACAGCGGGATTTTTTCCTGCCAAAACAGAGTACAGGCCTTGGTTGGCGCCGATATCGACAAACACCATCTCCTCTTTTAGGTCAGCAAGCCATTGACTAAAGCGTGTGCCATAGGTGCCTTTAAAACAGTATTCAAAGGTTTTGTCTTGGTAGGCCGGTGTGAGAAATATCCCGTAAAAGCCTTGTAAAGGGCGTGTGGTTTTGGTAAAGAATTTGTGAAACAAAAAAATCCCTTTAAAGAACTTTTTTCTCAAATAGTACTGCATAAATATCGTCTTATGGCTTGCTTTATGGCTAAAAATGTAAGGCGTATTTTTGTTCAAACCAACTTAAAATCCATTGTTTTTTTTCTTCGGGACACTGTTCAATATTTTGAAGGTTTAAAAACAAGGTGCTTTTTGATTTCCCCAAAGCGTTCAATTTATAATTGATCCAGAACAACGGTTTGTTGTAAGGGTTGAGGTGGATGAGTTGGTAGTTCTTATGTTGACCGTCTTTTGTGGTGGCCAAAGTGAGGTGATAAGACAGTCCTTGAATTAAAAATTGATTTCGATGACGAAAACGGTATTGAATATTCTCGGCTTCGATTTTGGGGTGGTTTTTAAAAAATGTCGCAATCATCGATTTTCGCATAGGGTGCGGGTGGTGATGAAATCTAAAATATCGTTTTAGTCCTAAGATTTTAGCGCTTTTTTCTTGGGCAATAATATGACTTGGACTTTGTCTTTTCTTCTTTCGAAAAAACCGTTTGTAAAAAATATCCTCCTTAAAAGCGTGCCATCTTCCACGAACCACAGGCAGTCCTTCCACAAAAAAGTCTTCAACTGTGGTGGGGTTAAGCAAAAACATATCGTCATTGAAATAGATAAAATGCTCAGCCAAATCCGGAATGGCGTAGAGTTTGGTCTCTATGCTTCGTGAATTAAATACGGGGAGGTAGTCCTCTTGGCCTTTAAATATCGTTTTGTGATCTACCAGTACAACGGAGGGATACTTATCGTTGTCTAACAAAAAAGCGGGGGTTTGCTCGTCCGTTACAATAAATATTTTGCGGACAAAGGGGGCGTATTTTAAAATAGAATGCACCACATATTTTACCTCTTCAACATTGGTAAATCGCTTGTCAAACGCTTTGGTTGCAACAAACTTTGGGGTCTTGCTGTAGCGGGCAATTTTTTCTTTATGCTTTGGATCTGCTCCGTCCACCCAAGTAATCACGGCATCTATTGGTAGAGAAGTTTTGTCTTTCATAAAAGCAGATAGGTTATTCTCCTAAACATTGTAATATCTTTGCAAAGTAACGCTTAATTTTTCATAACCTTAAATTCCTTTGGCATTGCATTCAAAAGTTCATAAAACGGTCCCAAAAATGTCTGTTATCCTAACCACTTATAACGCCGAAGAGTGGTTAGAAAAAGTGATTTTGGGTTACAAAGCGCAACTTTTTCAGGATATCGAATTGATCATTGCAGATGATGGCTCTGGGCCAGCGACACGAAGATTGATCGAGCACTATCAGCCCCTACTCCCGTTTCCTTTACGGCATATCTGGCAGGAGGATGATGGATTTCAAAAAACTAAAATTTTAAACAAAGCCTTGGTCGAGACAAAGGCCGACTACATTGTTATAAGCGATGGGGACTGCATTCCGAGAGAAGACTTTTTACAAATACACTACGACGCTCGGCGTCCAGAAACCTTTCTTTCAGGGGGGTATTATAAGCTCCCCATGTCCACGTCTAAAAAAATCAATGCCGACGATATCGCTACGCAAAACTGTTTTCAACTGGGCTGGCTTTTAAAGCATGGCGTTCCCCATAGTATAAAAAACCTAAAACTTATTAGCCGTGGGCTTGGCGCTAGGATTTTGAATACTCTTACCCCAACACGACCGTCTTGGAATGGACACAATGCCTCTGGCTGGAAAAAAGACATCTTGGCCATCAACGGTTTTGACGAACGCATGAAATGGGGAGGACTGGATAGAGAGATGGGAGAACGCCTAGAGTATTATGGGTGTCAAGGAAAACAAATTCGATACTCCGCCATTTGTATTCACCTCGATCACAAAAGAGGGTATATCACAGCCGACCAATTGGAAGAAAACAGAAAAATCAGAAGAGCCTCTCAAGCAAAGAAAGCCCCGCGTACCCCTTTTGGTATTGTTACAGAAACTACAGATTAGCCCCCTATAGGGTTCATTCTAAACAAGAGAACTATTCCCAACAAGAAGAATAAAATCAACTCTCGTATCCATTTGCGTTTTATGCTTTCTACATAAGCGCCTGAAAGGGCTGAAAATGTCAAAACCAAAAGTAAAAGCGACATCCCCTCTTCAAGATGAAAAAAGAGAACAAAACCTAGGCTTGTAAAAAAGACCAAAAACAAGCTGAAAATACTGGATAAATATTGGGCCCCTCTATGCGAAAAAGAGCGATAGTGATAAATGCTTACAACAATAAAAAAAAGCGTTAATCCAAGAAAAAGGACAGTTTCATAAAAGGTGCTAAAGGCAGGGATATTCCATTGAAGTTGAGAAAGATCCCCCGTGTTGAGCCAAGGTGTCGGAATAAAAACATCAATCAATTGACCCAAAAAACCGAGGGCAATTGCCGGCAATAACGTTATCAGGAAGGACTGGATGTTCAGGCGGGAATAACACCACAAAATCCCCCATACGAGAGGAAATAACAAAAAATAAGCGTTGACAAACAAGCCGCTTATGGTCATCCATAAAGCACCGTTAAAAACACTTTTAACAAAGCTGTTGGTTTTGTCTAAGCCTAAAATTTGAATAAACCCAATCCAAAAAAAGACCAGAGACATCAGTTCCCAAATCTTAAAATTTGAAAGGGGCAAAAGGAAAAAAAGAAGACAAAAAAGGAACAAGTGGTAAATGCTTTTTTGGTTCCAATACTGGATTCTTACAATCCAATCTAAGCCCAAGAAAAGCAACAACAAAAGTAAAAACGCAAAGGTTTGTACTGTTTTTTGGAACCCTGATTCTGGTGCAATGGGAAAGGAGTAAATATGAAAAAAATATACCCCGACAAATAAGCCCAAAGCCAAGGCGTAACTGAAAAAAGAGGATTTCCCAAAAAATCTTGTAAACATTGAAGCTTTTTTTACCTTTGCAAGGTAATTAAAACTCTACTCTAGATGAAAGAAATTTTTGAAGCGATTGCCTGGTTATTTGAGGAAGTTCTTTTCTTACCCCACAATGCACTACGCGCTACTGAGCTTGAAAACTGGTGGGTTGCCAATGGCGTAAATTTCTTTTTTGCCCTTGTCGGATTTGTTGCGATGATCTACTGGATCAAGCAATTGAGAATGTATGATCAGAAAGGAGAAGAGAACAAAGATCCTTCGGCTCACTCTTTCCTATAGATCGAATCCGAGATCTTTTCGGTAATATATACCTTCAAAAGAAAGTTTTTCCAACTCTTGGTACGACTGTGCTAGAGCTTGCTTGTGATCTTCGCCATATGAAGTTACAGCCAATACGCGCCCCCCAGAAGTAACAACATTTCCTTCCTTTTGGGTGGTCCCTGCATGGAATACGATACTGTTTTCTACTGTATCTAAGCCTGTTATGGGTTTTCCTTTTTCATAAGCTTCAGGGTATCCGCCAGAGACCGCCATAACGGTTGTAGCCGATCGCTCATCTATTTCTATGGTCTCTTGATCCAAAGTTTTGTTGCCTACCGCTTTTAGAAGACGAACCATGTCATTTTTTATTCTAGGCAACACTACCTCCGTTTCGGGATCTCCCATACGAACATTGTATTCGATTACGTATGGGTCTTCCCCTACTTTGATCAGCCCAATAAACACAAAACCTTGAAAGGGAAGCCCGTCTTTTTGGAATCCGTTAATGGTGGGTTCTACGATACGTGTTCTTATTTTTTCTTCAAATTCTGGGGTAACGAAAGGAACAGGAGAGATGGCTCCCATCCCGCCGGTATTCAGTCCTGTATCGCCTTCTCCAATACGCTTATAATCTTTCGCCATAGGGAAGGTAACATGATTTTCCCCATCGGTAAGCACAAAACAAGAGAGTTCTATACCGCTTAAAAATTCTTCAATAACTACCTTTTGAGAGGCTTGACCAAACTTTTGATCCACCAACATTTTTCGGAGTTCCTCTTTTGCTTCTTCTAAATCCGAGAGGATCAATACTCCTTTGCCGGCGGCCAATCCATCGGCTTTTAGCACATAAGGAGGAGACATTTTTTCCAAAAACGCATGTCCTTCTTCTAGTTGGTGAGCTTCAAAGCTTTGATATTTCGCTGTTGGGATGTTATTGGACTGCATGAATTTCTTGGCAAACTCTTTGCTTCCCTCCAGTTCTGCTGCTGCTTTTTTAGGACCAATCACCATCAGATTGGCTAATTGTTCATCGGCAGCAAAAAAGTCATGAATGCCCAAAACCAAAGGATCTTCTGGCCCAACAACAAGCATGTCTATCTGGTGTTCTATCACGGCTTTTTTAATGCCCTCAAAATCGGTTACCTGTAGGGGCAGGTTTTTCGCTACTGAAGAGGTTCCAGCGTTTCCTGGTGCTGCATAAAGGTTGTTACATAATGGGCTTTGTGCAATTTTCCAACAAAAGGTGTGCTCTCTTCCGCCACCGCCTAAAACAAGAATATTCATACTGTGCTGTTTAAAGACGCAAAGATAAATAGTAGGATTGACTTCTCTTTGCCCTTTTTTAAAAGCTTTTCAATTTGCTTAGGATTGTCGCATATCGGTACCTTCGAATAAAGCGGCCTTCTGCTTTGGTCACATCTCGCTGTGGGCGTATAAAAAAGGAAGATAAATAGCCCAGAAATAGCAATAAGGCAGCCCTTATCGACTGTTTTACCCAAGCGTGCTTTAATAGGGCCAGAAGACTCAAAAAAAACCCATAACGCATAAGATAAAATGCCTGCCCCTGCTTTTGTAGTGCATGGCCCGCATAGCGTCTTCCCAAGGGCCGATAGTGTTTGGCTAGAAGGTCGGGTAGCGTCACTACCTTAAAGGTGTAAAAACGCGCCAGGTGCTCGTCTAAAGTGTCCCACCCCATAATGGGTCGAAGCCCTCCTATGGCCTGATAACACGCCTTGCTATACGCTTTGATTGCTCCGCGGACATGGTCTTCATTCATAGGATGATCTATTTCCCATTGCCCTTGTTTTTGCTCTGTAATCATTCCGCCAGCTATACCAACGCTCTTGTCCATGAAACATTTTGCTAATTCACTAAAATAATTTTGAGGCAAGACGATATCGGCATCTAATT
>WTJB01000226.1 GCA_011526335.1 Candidatus Arcticimaribacter sp. | reverse complement strand
GATAATCGTGTGGTAGCCGCCTCCTACGGAAGAGGACTGTATGTGGGGAGTTTTATCCCCAACAATACCGCTCCGGTAGCTGTTTCTGATACTGTAACCATAACAGAGGGAGGAACGTTGAACTCTGTAAGTACTGCAGTAACCTCAGTATTGAGCAATGACACCGATGCTGAAAATGACGCCCTTACAGCAACCCTGATCAGTAATCCTAGCAACGGAACGATTACGTTTTCTCCAAGCGGAACGGGTAGCTTTACGTATGTACACAATGGTTCTGAAACAACGACAGACTCCTTTACCTATAGAGCCAATGATGGAACGGTAAATAGTAATATAGCTACGGTAACGATAAACATTAGCCCTGTAAATGATTGCCCGACGGTTGTAAATCCTTTACCTACCGTCAATGCGCAAGAAGACGATCCCGACACCACCTTAAACATCACCAACGTTTTTGTTGACGCTGAAGGGAATCCACTGACGTATACGGTCACCAATACCAATCCTACCCTATTGACAGCTACGGTGAACACCACGACGTTGACGCTAGATTATATGGATGACGAGACGGGAACAGCAACCGTAACCCTCATGGTAAATGATAATAATGGGTGTTCTACGGCCACACATGAGATTTTTGTCAATGTTATTCCACAAAATGATCCTCCCGTTGGTGTTGCGGATGTGATCTATGTATTTGAAAATGGGACTGCGACCATGACTACCGTAAGCAGTAGTTTGTTGGACAATGATACGGATATGGAAAATGATGCCTTATCGGTAAACAACTTTACAAATCCACAACATCATCAAGGAAGTTTTTCTGTTCAATCTAGTGGTACCTTTACCTATGTTCACGATGGGTCCGAAACCACAACCGATTCATTTACCTATGATCTTACCGATACGTTTAATCCCGCAGTAACGGTAGCAGTAACCATAAACGTTACCCCTACCAATGATTGTCCTACCATAGTGACTCCCCTAAATGACGTAACCGTTCAAGAAGATGACCCCGATACCCTTATTGACCTCAACACCATTTTTGATGATGTAGATAGTGCAATGAGTTATACCGTCTCAACCACCAATACAAGTTTGGTGAGTACTACATTAAGTGCCGCTACCTTGACCTTAGATTACCAAAATAATCAATCCGGTTCGGCAACCATTACGGTATTTGTAGATGATAATGCAGGCTGTACGAGTGTGCAAGACAGTTTTTTACTTACCGTTACCACGGTAAACGACCCACCTGTTGCCAATCCAGAAAGTTTGTTTGTATTTGAGGCGGGAACGGTAACCTCAACAACCATGAGCAATACAAGTCTTTTGGATAATGATACCGATGCAGAAAGTCTAACTTTGACCGCTACGCTTGTAAGCACCCCTACGCATGGTACGTTGAATCTAAATGCCGATGGAACCTTCAGTTATGTACACGATGGTTCAGAAACGACGACGGACAGCTTTACCTATCAGGCTTTTGATGGAATGGATTACAGTACTACAACAACGGTAACCATAAGCATTCAACCGGTAAATGATTGTCCTACAGTTACCGATCCGAATCCTATGAACTGGACATGGGGTGAAGATGGCAGTTTGGGGGGATACAGTTTTAACTATGGTACTAACCTTTTAGACCCAGACAATACAGCCTTTACGTATACGGTAACCTATACCAATAGTACAGTCGTGAGTATTACAGAAACCAGTGCAGGAAATTATTTTGTTAGCAGTTACCCAAATGAATACGGATCAGCTACAGGAACATTTACCATAACCGATATTGGAGGAGGAGGTGGATGTACCATTACCCACGGTTTTATCGCCAATGTAACTCCAATAAATGACTGTCCTACATTGGATAATCCTGTTCCTGATGTAACCGCAGCACAAGAAGATGATCCTGATTTATGGATAGACATTCGCAATACCTTTTCGGATATTGAAAGTAGCACATTGACCTATTCGGCTACCAGTATGGACCCTAATCTGATTGCTGTATCTACCACCTCTACGAGCCTTGTTATCGATTTTCAAGACAATGCCTTTGGATCGACCAGTATTGTACTGACGACTAGTGATGGTGATATGAATTGTACCGTAGATGATTTACTCGCTGTTACCGTTTTATCAGTAAACGACGTCCCCAACGCACAACCCGATATAATCAGTTTAACCAGCGGGTCTACTGTAAACGTTTTGAACGATGGTGTGACCAACTCCGTATTGGCCAATGATACAGAAGACGATGGAGACAGCTTTACAGCAGAATTGGTCAACAATGTAGTCAATGGAACGCTTAGCCTTCAAGCAAATGGAAATTTCACCTACACCCACGATGGTTCAGCGACTACTACAGATTCTTTTACCTACAGAGGACGCGATAGTGCATTTAATGCCCCAGGGAATACAACTACGGTAACCATTTATATCAACAATCCTCCTGTAGGTGGAGCCGATAGTTTGGCGGTTATGGAAGCGGGGACAACATCAGTAACGACCAACGGAAACAACAGTCTACTTTTCAATGACAATGATGTTGATGGGGATGCCCTTACAGCGGTTAAAATTACTGATCCGACAAATGGAACAGTAGTAATCAATTCCAACGGAACATTTTCTTATACCCATGACGGTTCCAATATGCTATCGGATAGCTTTACGTATAGTCCAAATGATGGGAAAATAAATGGAGCTCCCGTTACGGTGAGCATTACTGTAACCGGAACCAATGATCCGCCGGTAGCTGGAAACGACACCATTATTGTCCCCCTTGGAGGTACGGCTACCACCCTTGACAATGGCGATACTAGTTTGATTGCCAACGACTCAGATCCGGATGGAGACACCGTGTCGGCCACACTGGTAACTACCCCAAATTTTGGAACAGTACAGTTAAACCCTGGAGGGACCTTTAGCTATGTTCAAAATGGAACGGTGAACAATGGCGATAGCTTTACTTATAAAATAAATGATGGAACGGTAGACAGCAATATCGCTACTGTAGATGTATTCCTTACCTGTTCTCCCTGTACCGAAAGTATCATAAAAGCAGGTAATACAGGGCTAACAGCTACCTATCAAAATTGTGAATGCAACACAATAAACATCTATATTCCTAAAGGAAAATCATTTAAGTTTTGTCACTTGGCCAATAGCATCACGGTAATCAACGGGTCGTATACATTGATCAGCCAAAAAAGCTGCAACTAATCGATGGGATTCCCTTGTCGGTCATAACGTTCCATAGGAGAAACGATGGTCCCATTCTTGTAGACCGTCTTTTCACTCAACACCCCGTTCGGATAGTAATCTTCC
>WTJB01000089.1 GCA_011526335.1 Candidatus Arcticimaribacter sp. | reverse complement strand
CCCATCAGCAGGCTGTCCAAAACCTCTGGGTCTGTTTGGCCTAACATGCATTGACTTAAAAAAATCAAACTAAAAAAAAGAAAGCATCGGTTCATCGTAAACATTTAAAGTAACAAAAATGGGGTCCAATAGGGGGAATGTCAAAAACATCTCCATGCACAGTGTACTGAAGTTGTTGATAAAAGGGAACAGCGGCAATACGGGCATTAAGCCAAATAAAATCAATACTTTTTTCCAAGAGTTTTTCTTCTATAGAAGACATCAAAAGCCGTCCAATTCCTTTTTTTTGATGGTCTTCCAAAACCGCAACTCCTCGAATTTGGTAGCTGTTTTGGTGCGCAAAATCAGGATGTGGTCTGCGGTATGCAGAAAGCACGCCGACCAAAAGATCTTTTTCAAAGGCGCCCAGGTGAAGGGTGTCTGGGTCAAGATCATTTTCGAAAACACAACTGGCAACAGGTCTTCCTTTTCGGAGGATAGGATGCCGAACTTTATGGGTTTCTTCCGCATCAATTAAAGAAAGATAGATGGGTGATTTCATCATCGAAAATTACACAATATTTCTATCCAATCCATCAATTTGTGGGAAGAGCCCCTATTTTAAGCAAATGTTTTTTGAACAAAAACCAAAAGAAAACTATATTTGTGCCCATGCGGGAGTAGCTCAGTTGGTAGAGCGTCAGCCTTCCAAGCTGAATGTCGCCGGTTCGAACCCGGTCTCCCGCTCTTCTTTTTATCCTCAAGATTAACACTTCTTTTTCTGTAATTCCCACAAGTTTCCCTTAACTTAGTACACCTATGCAATACGTATACCTTACCCTGTTTTCGCTTTTATTCTCTACCTGCGTGATGGCGCAAGAAAAAAGAGTACGTATAAATGGGACGCTATTATACCGGAACACCGCCGTTATTGCAGCCAATGTTGTCAACAATACGGCCCAGCAAAATACCATTACGGATGGTGATGGGAACTTTGCCTTGCCCATGCGCGTTGGCGATGAAATTATATTTTCTTCTGTGCAGTACAAGATTACCACCGTAAAAGTTACGCCAGAGATCATTCAGAAGAACCGGATGGTCGTTGCACTAAATGATCGGGTAAACGAATTGGATGAAATTGTCATTACCCCAGAAAACACCGAAAAGTTTTTAGATTTAAAAAAAGAAGAATTTAAAAAAGTAGATTACCTGCAAGATAAATCTACCAAGGTAGAAAACCGGCTTACAGACGATCGTGTATTCGAATACGGGTTAAACTTTGTAAATATTGCGAAACTTTTGGCAAAAGCCTTGCGAAATAAAACGCCAGAGGAACGCCTCACCCTCACACCAAGTAAAATTCTACCCTATGTGTTTGAAGACACTTTTTTTACCCAAGATTTGGCGATTCCGCAAGACCAAGTGGTAGGGTTTTTGGAATACCTCGACAAGAATATGCCTTCCGATCGCTTGCTGAAGAAAGACAGAGAATTTCAGCTGATCGAATACCTATACCACAGCAGCGAAGCCTATAAAACCCTTTACGAGTGAGCCTAAAGTATTGGGTGTTTTGTTTTTTTTTAGGGAGCAAGCTGCTCCTAGCACAGGAATTTAAGCTTCTCAGCGGGAAAGTGGTTCATGAAGAACTCTCTGTTCAAGGCATACATATCGTAAATAAAGATCGCGGAAGTGCAGAAATAACGGATGTAGATGGCTACTTTGAAATTTCTGTACGTTTAGGAGAGACCTTAGTCTTTAGTGGAGTGCAATATCAAACAAAAGAGATAACAATAGACGATGATCTCTTTAATGCCCAAGACCTTGTGGTTTATCTTGACGCCTTTGTCAATACCCTTGATGAGGTGGTGGTAAAGTCGCATGAACTTTCGGGGGATCTCAATTCCGACTTGTCCAATGCCAATATCAATCGGCCATTGAATTTTTATGATGTGGGGATTCCAGGATTTAAAGGCGAACCTAAAGAAAAAATAGTGTCGGGAAAGAGTCTTATACTCTCTACTTTACTGCTTCCTCTTTCTGGCGGGGTCAATATTGATGCGGTCTATAAGCATCTTTCAGGTTATTATACTAGCCTAAAAAAGAAAAGGGCCATGGAAGCAGATTTTAAAATTGTTTATGAAATCATTAGGTTTTATGGCGTTTATTTTTTTGTGGAAAATTATGCTTTAACCCCAGAAGAAGTTTATGTGTTTGTCACCGGCTGTTTTGAAAACACTACGTTAAAGCAAGATTTTACAATGCAACGGCATCAAGATGTAATTGCGGCATTTGATACCTATTCAAAAAGATTCAATGAAAATTAAACAACAGATCCTCTTTTTTTTGGTAGCGCTACTGTGTTGTGGTTTTGCTACGCTTCATGAGTATTATTTGAGTACTACAGTGGTGCGGTATGTAGAAGCAAAAGGGGAGATACAAATGGTTTCAAAATTATTTCTAGAAGATGTAGAGGACTACCTAAATCAAGAAAATCCCCATCCTTTTGTCTTGCAACCTGACAATAATCAAGAGGCCATTGAAAAGGCCGTGGAATTGTTTCTTCAGTCGCAATTCGATATACGAATTGATGGAAAAAATTACACCCCCCAATATTTAGGCAAAGAATACCAAGATGATCTTGTGGTCATTTATGCTTATGTTCATCTCCAAGAAGCGCCAAAAGAAATTGTATTGGACAATCGCTTCTTACTTGATTTTATTCCTTCACAACAAAATATCATCCATTTCAAATCGGCTAAAAAGAATAAAAGTTTTCTCGCTAAGGAGGGAGAAACCCGCATTCGTCTGGTCCTTTAGGAAATTCGAAAAAACACATTATATTTGATTCTACTAAGAAAATTAAAATGAAAATAAATTTTACCCTAAGCTCCCTTTTCTTGCTGGCTTTTACCTTCGTTTTTGCCCAAGAAAACACAACGCCTCAAGGCCACAAAAACAACAATAAGTTCAAGCAGTTGTATGAAGAATTTGCAACGCCCAATCGCTACAGAACAGCTTCTGGGGCACCCGGTGTAGATTATTACCAACAACAGGTAGATTATAAAATGGACATCATCTTGGACGATGCCAATACCAAGTTGTATGGAACGGAAGAGATTACGTACACCAACAACTCACCCGATGCACTTCCTTATCTGTGGGTGCAATTGGATCAAAACATTAGAAATGAAAACGATATGGAAGGGGCCAAAAACCCTTCTTCTGCACCCAAATTTCAACGCGTAGAACGCTTTGTTGACAATTATACGCAAGAAAAATTTGTTGGAGGATTCAATATCCAAGAAGTAAAAGACAGCGAAGGAAGACCGCTTAAGCACACCATCAATAAAACCATGATGCGTGTAGATCTGCCTTCTCCTATTCCTAGCGGAGGGCAATTTACTTTTTCGATCAAATGGTGGTATAAAGTAAACAATCACGTAACTGACAGAGCCCGCTCTGGGTACGAATATTTTGAAGAAGATGACAATAGAGCCTATGTCATTGCACAGTTTTTCCCTCGTCTGGCCGTGTACAATGATGTAGAAGGCTGGCAAAATTATCAGTTTTGGGGCAATGGTGAATTTGCACTAAACTTTGGAAACTATGAGGTGAACATTACCGTTCCGGAAGACCATGTTATGGAAGCAACAGGAACACTCCAAAACCCAAAAGAGGTGCTTTCTAGAACAGAATATCAACGCTATAAAAAAGCACTCAATACCTTTGATGCTCCGGTAATGATCGTTACACAAGAGGAGGTAATTGAAAAAGAAAAAACCAAAGCCACCAAAAACAAAACATGGAAATTTGTTGCCGAAAATGTACGTGACTTTGGCTTCGCTACATCAAGACGTTTTATATGGGACATGATGTCGGTAAAAGTTGGGGGTAAAAATGTGATTGCTGCCTCTTTATACCCGAAAGAAGGAAACCCATTATGGGAAGAGTATTCTACAATAGTTGTGGCACATACCTTGGATGTTTACTCGAAATACACCTTCGATTATCCTTACCCTAAAGCGGTGTCTGTACACGCCAAAAATCAGGGAATGGAATACCCTATGATTTGTTGGAACTACGGACGTCCGAATGAAGATGGAACCTATTCTGACCGTGTGAAATACGGAATGATTAGTGTGATTATTCATGAGGTTGGGCACAACTATTTCCCTATGATCGTCAATTCTGACGAACGCCAGTGGGGATGGATGGATGAAGGGCTAGATACCTTTATGCAGTACCTGACGGAGCAAGAATTTCAAGACGACTATCCTTCACGACGCGGGGCACCTTCAAAGATTGTTCGTTATATGTCTGGCGATCAAGAATTCATTAGTCCCATTATGTCGAATCCAGAAAACGTTATCCAGTTGGGGCCAAATGCTTATGGAAAACCCGCTACGGCCTTGAACATTCTTCGCGAAACCATTATGGGGAAAGAGTTGTTTGATTTTGCCTTTAAAACCTATGCACAGCGTTGGATGTTTAAACACCCTACCCCAGAAGATTTTTTCCGAACCATGGAAGACGCTTCGGCAGTTGACCTGGATTGGTTTTGGAGAGGTTGGTTTTATTCTACAGATGTTGTCGATATAGGGGTAAAATCTGTCAAGCGCTATGTAGTGTCGCCCGATCCGAGTGCAGAAGTATCAGAAATACTTGAGCGCTACAATATGACCGTTGAAGATTTAAGTCCTTCTGTATTTATGGTGGCCGATGACAGCGAATTGTACTCAGAAGAGTTGGCTGCCAAACCGGCGGAAGACAATTCAGAGATTTTAAAAACTGCTCTTGAAGGAAATGAAGGCAACCCGCTTCCAAAGTACTTTTATGAAGTAGAGTTTGAAAAGCCCGGCGGAATCGTTATGCCCATTATTGCAGAATACACCTATGCAGACGGAACCAAAGAACGGGTAAAATATCCTGTACAGCTATGGCGTAAAAACGATGCTTCAGTAACCAAGCTGATTACATCCGATAAAGAGCTGATCGGTGTTACCATAGATCCAGACGAAGAAACGGCAGATATTGATTTGTCAAATAACGCTTGGCCTAAAGAGGAAGAAGCTACAGACTTTGACCAATTTAAAGCCAAAGTACAAGGCTAATTTTAGCTAAAAAAGTATAAAAAGCAGTACCCTAGGTGCTGCTTTTTTTATTGCTTATATTTGTAAAAAAGATTCAATATGGTATTGTTTATTAGTGGTGCAGAGATAATGTTTATCTTTTTTGTGGTGCTGCTTATTTTTGGAGCAGATAAAATTCCTACCATTGCTCGAGGCCTCGCCAAAGGGATTACTCAGGTAAAGCAAGCCACCAATGAAATTAAATCTGAGATTCAAAAATCTGCCGATATCGATCCTACGAAAGACTTAGGAGGAGAACTTACCAAAGAAATTAAAGAGGTAAAAAAAGATCTTACAGAACTTACGCATTCGGTCAAGCGTAAACTTTAAATTTTTCTACTGAGGGTAAGACCATCCCGCAGGGGTAACAAGACCGTTTCAAGTTCCGGATGATGCGCCAACTTTTTATTGAATTCTTTCAATACAGCCGTATCGATATCCTTTTTTTGTGTGGGTTCCAGTATTTTACCACTCCACAAAACATTGTCAGAAAGCAACACACCTCCTTTTTTTAACTTGGGGAGGATGTGATCTAAATAGTTGAGATAATTTTTTTTATCGGCATCTAAAAAGATCAAATCGTAGGTTTTTTCTAGTCTAGGGATGATTTCTATTGCGTTTCCAATATGTTGATGAATTTGATCTCCCCAAGCGGAGCGATCAAAAAAATTGCGTTGAAAATCTTCCAATTCCTCATTGATGTCTATGGTATCTATACTGCCATCTTCCGCTAAACCCTCGGCCAGACAAAGGGTAGCATAGCCTGTAAATGTGCCAACTTCTAAGATGTGTTGTGGCGAAATTAGTTTTGATAATAGGCTCAGGAACCTTCCTTGTAAGGGGCCGCTTAGCATGCGGGGCTGTAACACTTTTAAGTGAGTTTCACGGGTGAGTTCCTTTAGCAGTGGAGGCTCTTCTTGTGAGTGCGAGACCACATAATCGTGTAATGCTTTAGCAATAAATTCCATAGTTATTTTTTTGGACGAGCATACGAAAAACGATCCAAGAGTTTGGGCAAGGCATAGCCTTCCAATCCATTAATGGTTACAATATTGCCTTTATCCAACTGTACCCAACCGTCTTCTGAAATCATCTTTTCTTCTACAAAGAGGTGTTCCATTTCTCCAACGATCAACAAGGTATTGTTTTCTTCTATGCGATAGTGGTTTTTATACCGACACCCTATTTGAATCGGAGCGCCCACAACAAAAGGGGCATAAAAGTCAGCTTTGTATTCTGCATCAAATGCGGTAACATCAAACTCTGATATTCCTTCCGGATATTTTGCAGAGGTGTGGTGGGCCTCAGCTATACGGTCCTGTGTTATGGCATTTACGGTAAAAACATCCGTAGATTTTAGATTTTCAAAGGTATGACGCGGGACGGTTGTAGGACGCAAGATAAATCCCAGTAATGGAGGATTACTCCCCAAATGAATGATCGAATTAAATACCGCTAGATTGGTAATGCCTTCCTTGGATTTTGTGGCGATCAAATTCGCCGATTTGTAGCCTGTTATGGCATTGATCAAATGTGCTTTATATCGGGTTTTTTGGGCGGTAATATCTTCTAGTGTAAAATGTTTCATTTCAAATCTTCTTGATCATCGTTATCATCTTCACGTAACAATACCGTCAATACTACAGCTACACCAGCGACCAAAACCCCGAGATAAATAAAATGTTTTTGCTCTTCAACACCTTTAAATCCTCCATTCAACACAAAACGATCGATGGCACTGATAAAGCCTCCCAAAAATAAAACCAAAACCAAGGCCTTGTATTTTTGTAAAAATTCTTTCATTGCTTTTTTTAGCGAAGTTAACATTCTCAACCTAGAGAACAAATCTTCATAAAGTTTATTCAGGCTAAGAAAAACACAAAAGAGAAAGAAGTTATTTTTCTAAGGATAAAGAGAGGATTTGTAATATTTACACGATTCACTTATATAATCTATAATACAGAAGAATTCTAAATACTTTATTTTGTAATTTTGACGGATAAATTAAATAGGATTATGGCCTTCGATATTGATATGATCAAAGCTGTATATGCACGTCTTGAAGATCGTGTTACAGCAGCAAGAAAACTAACTGGAAAACCTTTAACGGCTTCAGAAAAGATTTTGTACACCCATTTATGGGACGGTAAGACAGATAAACCCTACACAAGAGGTGCAGATTATGTTGATTTTGCTCCTGACCGTATCGCCTGTCAGGACGCTACAGCACAAATGGCCTTACTACAATTTATGCAAGCTGGGAAATCTAAAGTTGCGGTACCTACAACGGTGCACTGTGATCACTTAATTCAAGCTAAATCAGGCGCTGAAGTGGATTTAAAATCTGCCAATACCACCTCTGCAGAGGTTTTTAATTTTTTGGAATCTGTATCCGATAAATACGGAATCGGATTTTGGAAGCCGGGAGCGGGGATTATCCACCAAGTGGTGCTAGAAAACTATGCTTTCCCCGGTGGAATGATGATTGGTACCGATTCGCATACCGTAAACGCAGGTGGACTCGGCATGTTGGCCATTGGTGTAGGAGGTGCAGATGCGGTTGATGTAATGGCAGATATGCCTTGGGAATTGAAGTTTCCTAAACTTATCGGGGTGAAATTAACTGGAAAATTAAACGGTTGGACTGCGCCAAAAGATGTGATATTAAAGGTTGCAGGTATCCTAACTGTAAAAGGTGGAACGGGTGCGATCATAGAATATTTTGGTGAAGGGGCAGAAGCCATGTCTTGTACCGGAAAAGGAACCATTTGTAACATGGGAGCAGAAGTAGGGGCTACTACGTCTACTTTTGGATACGATGACTCTATGGAGCGCTACCTGCGTTCTACAGGGCGTGATGATGTTGCTGATGCGGCCAATGCGGTAAAAGAGCATTTAACGGCAGATGCAGAAGTATACGCCAATCCAGAACAGTATTTTGATCAAGTCATTGAAATTGACTTAGATACACTTTCTCCTCATCTGAACGGTCCTTTTACTCCAGATTTGGCTACTCCTGTGGCTGAAATGTCTAAAGTTGCCAAAGAAAACGACTGGCCTTTGCAAGTAGAATGGGGATTGATCGGTTCTTGTACCAATTCTTCTTATGAAGATTTATCTCGTGCAGCCTCTATTGCAAAACAAGCGGTAGACAAAAACCTAGTGACCAAAGCCGAATTTGGAATCAACCCAGGTTCAGAACAAGTTCGCTACACTGCTGAAAGAGATGGTTTGTTAAGCGTTTTCGAAGATTTAAACGCCAAAATCTTTACCAATGCTTGTGGACCTTGTATTGGGCAGTGGGCAAGAGAGGGAGCTGAAAAGCAAGAAAAAAACTCAATCGTTCACTCGTTCAATAGAAATTTCTCTAAACGCGCGGATGGGAATCCCAATACGCATGCCTTTGTCGCTTCTCCTGAAATGGTTGCTGCGGTAGCCATAGCGGGCCGTCTTGACTTTGATCCGGTAAATGATACCTTGATCAACCAAAACGGAGAAGAGGTAAAGTTAGATCCTCCAACAGGCTTAGAATTGCCTCCTAAAGGATTTGACGTGGAAGACAATGGATACTTGGCACCATCAGAGGATGGTTCCTCTGTAGAAGTGGTTGTCAAGGACAGCTCTGAGCGTCTTCAATTGTTGACCCCCTTCCAGCCTTGGAATGGAGAGAATTTAACTGGCGCAAAACTTTTGATAAAAGCGCACGGCAAATGTACCACAGACCACATCTCAATGGCTGGACCGTGGTTGCGTTTCCGAGGGCATCTAGATAATATTTCTAACAACTGTCTGATTGGGGCGGTAAATGCCTTCAACCAAAAAACAAACTTTGTTAAAAATCAATTGAACGGCGAGTACGGCGGAGTGCCCGATACGCAACGTGAATACAAAGCAGCGGGTATTGAGACCGTTGTCGTGGGAGATCACAATTACGGAGAGGGATCTTCACGTGAGCATGCAGCCATGGAACCCCGTTTCTTGGGTGTAAAAGTGGTATTGGTAAAATCTTTTGCACGTATTCACGAAACCAACTTGAAAAAGCAAGGTATGTTAGGAATCACCTTCAACAACGAAGCGGATTATGACCTAATTCAAGAAGACGATACCTTTAACTTTGTTGACCTTAAGGAGTTTGCTCCTGGCAAGCCACTTACCATAGAAGTGGTTCATGCAGATGGTTCTAAAGATATCATTATCGCAAACCATACCTACAATGCGCAACAAATTGAATGGTTTAAAGAAGGGTCAGCCTTAAACCTGATCAAAAAGCAAAACGCTGCATAAGCTTTAGTATTACACAGTAAAAAAACACGCTTCGGCGTGTTTTTTTATGGCAAGAAATGGCAAGAACGATAAATATTTTAAATAATTAATTAAATTTGACCTATGTCAAAAGCAACATCGTTTTCCTTTTTGGTGCTATTTACGCTATTTTGGAGTTGTACCCCCCCTATGTTTATATCTCCTGAAGCAGAATCTACACCTCCTGAAGGATGGGAAAACACGGGCAATATCAACGCTTCTTTTTTGTCTACCTCAAGATCTATTGGTATCCCAACCAATACGGGTTCGCCAAGTTTTGAAGTCACCTATATAGCCTCTGCCAGTAACATAGACAGTCTTCACTGGAGTTTTCCAGGAGGAATTACCAATGACAGTATAAGTGAAGTAAATGAAGTTGTGCAATACAATAGTTTTGGCACTTTTGATGTTGGCCTAAAGGTGTTTAATCTAGAGGATAACGATGCGCGATTATATGAAAACTTCGTTTCCCTTTACTATCAAGATAATTGGACGTTTGGTTCAGATGATCAAAGCTGGACCGTTACTGGGACAAATGCTTCGGATCAAGATTTTGAGCGTCCCATCATTGACGGAGTGGAAAGCGACAATTGGGTTACAGTGCCTTATACCTCAGGACACGAGATCATTGCAGAGAAAAACTTTACTAATTTTCCAAGCAATAATTTAGAGATTGAGTTTTTCTATAAAATGGAACGTGTACGTCAACTTTATATTGACAATTCTTCGCGTTCCACGAGTCCAACCGTAACCGCTTCCAATACGGTTTATCTTAACCCAATGACGGCCACGGCTTCTTATACGACAATAACTACTCCCGTTACCTATCCTGGGGCAAGACGGTTTTCTTTGTTGTTTAATGGCATCCCTTTTTGGGTGGCTTCCTCCCTTACAGAAGATCGTTTTGAACGTGTAAAATTATCTTTACCGTCGGTTTCTAATTTTACTTTGGGCATTAAAAAAGAACAGTCTGAATTGTATACGCGTAAGCTCCTTTATCCTTATGATTATGAGCGTTCAAGCTACACCGCTAGTAGTACGGTAGCTTCGCCAACAGAAGATACGGATGGAGATGGGTTAATCAATAGAAGAGATCCTTGTCCCTTGCAGGCCGCTACAGACAGTGACCCGGATACGGATGGCGATGGTTGTCCCGACAGTCAAGACACAGATGATGACAATGATGGCTATTACGATACCACAGAAGTGGCGAACGGAGCCAATCCGCTGATGGCCAATTCTACGCCCAGTTATTATATCAATCACTTACGTTACCCTTACGTCATTCACATCCGTAATTTAACCATAAAGGTGCGTGAATAGGCTTATATGATCCGACCTGGATTTAGGATGTTTTCCGGATCAATCGTTTGTTTTATCCGTTTCATCAAGGCCATTTCTTCCGCAGATCGCGAGGTGTTCAAATAGGCTTTTTTGTCTAAACCAATACCGTGTTCTGCAGATACTGACCCGTTATATTGCGCCAAATTCTGATAGATAATATCATTGATCGCTTGTTTGGTTTCAGGGGTATTGTTGCTTTTTCCTACGATAAAGTGAATATTCCCATCGGCAATATGTCCAAAAGGAAAAACACATTCTACAAAAGGGAGTTTTTCTAGGGCTTGCATCGCTCTATCTACCTCTTTCCCGAGTATGGAAATGGGAAGACTGATGTCAAAATGTTGATCGAATTGCGCAAGCGCGGCTAAGACCGAAACATCTTCACGAATTTGCCAAATGTGCTTTAACTCTCTTTCCGTCTGCGCCAGAATACCGTCCATGATCAGATCGTTTTCAAGGGCCTGAGAAATGAGTTCTTCCAAGCGTTGATAATCCTGTTCTGCATGACTTCCCAGGCATTCTATAAAGACATAATAGGTGTAGTTTTGGTCTATGGGAGGGGGTAATTCTGATGGAGCTGAGGTCATGGCTTTATAGGTAGCCTGCCACATCAACTCGTATCCTGTCAAGAGGCCTCCTAGGTTTTTTTCTAGGAATTTGAGTAGGC
Organism: Candidatus Arcticimaribacter sp.; assembly: GCA_011526335.1. Taxonomy (GTDB): domain Bacteria; phylum Bacteroidota; class Bacteroidia; order Flavobacteriales; family Flavobacteriaceae; genus Arcticimaribacter. The sequence goes on along the minus strand of WTJB01000089.1, from coordinate 1,157 downwards.
GCACTACTTTTTCATAGTCGTTTATCCCCACCAAAGCAGAGCATCTAGAGGTAGGCGCTTCTTGCAATCTTAAAATTACTTTGGTGATGATGCCAAGGGTTCCTTCGGCACCGATAAAAAGTTGTTTCAGGTCATAGCCCGAATTGTCTTTGATTACTTTTTTTAGGGAGGATATTATCGTACCGTCAGGCAAAACGGCTTCTACTCCTAAAACATTCGCTCTAGTCATCCCGTAACGAAAAACCCGTAACCCTCCGGCATTGGTAGAAACGACCCCGCCAATTTGGGCCGATCCTTTGGCGCCAAAGCTTAACGGAAGGAGTAAATCCTTTTCTGCCGCGGCATCGATTAGCGTTTCAAGTATTGCTCCAGACTGGGCCGTCAACGTCCGCGTTTGTTCATCAATTTCCTCAATCTTATTCATCTTGTCCATAGCCATGACCAACTGTTCTTTCTGAGTTTGTGTGGCTCCGACGAGGTTGGTTAACCCTCCGTGGACGATAACTTGCTGTTTGTGCGAGGAGCAGCATTTTAGAATGGCAGCGACTTCTTGTGTTGATGTGGGGAAAACTACTGCTAGGGCTTGTAAGGGGAGGTCCGTTTTCCAAATATGCGTAAAGCGTTCTTTTTCTTGACCGTCATAAAGGATATTTTCTTTCCCAACAATATCAATGAGTTCATAAATGATTTTCATGCTATAAAGGTAACGCTTTATGGACATTTGAAAGAAACAAAGCTCTCGGGTTATTGTCGAAAGCTTACACTAAGTCATATTGGTTTTTTGTGGGCAGGTTAAAGCTTTTCCCTACATCAGGGCAGTAGAGGTCTCCGTCTACCATACTTACGCCATAAAGTAGGCTTTGTTGCTTTTTACACCCCGCTCTCCAACCGTTATCAGCAATGGTTTTGATGTAAGGAAAAGTAACATTATTTAAGGCTAGCGTAGAGGTTTGGGGTACAGCTCCGGGGATATTTGCTACGCAATAATGTGTAATTCCGTTTACAGTGTAAATGGGGTTTTCATGGGTGGTGGGTTTAGAGCTTTCAAAACACCCTCCTTGATCAATGGCCACATCGACTAAGACAGATTCCTTTTCAAGTAGATTGAGCATGTAGTTTTGGATGAGTTTTGGGGCCTTCGCCCCGGGGACAAGCAC